>NZ_QRGQ01000009.1:67795-161035 GCF_003367205.1 Arthrobacter sp. RT-1 | reverse complement strand
GGCTGCCTTGTAGGCGGCGTAGACCTTGCGGTAGTCGTGGCCGCCGCGTTTGAGGTTCCAGATCTGGTCATCGGTGAGGTCCGCGACGAGGTCTTTGGTGCGGGGGTCCTTGCCGAAGAAGTGTTCGCGGACGAACCCGCCGGATTCGGCTTTGTAGGTCTGGTAGTCCCCGTCGGGGGTTTCGTTCATGATTTTCACCAGCGACCCGTCGGTGTCGCGGGTGAGCAGGTCATCCCATTCCCGGCCCCAGACGACCTTGATGACGTTCCAGCCGGCGCCGCGGAAGAACGCTTCGAGTTCCTGCATGATCTTGCCGTTGCCGCGCACCGGCCCGTCCAGGCGCTGGAGGTTGCAGTTGATGACGAAGTTCAGGTTGTCCAGGTTCTCGTTCGCGGCGAGCTGGAGCAGGCCGCGGGATTCGGGCTCGTCCATTTCGCCGTCGCCCAGGAACGCCCAAACCTGCTGGTCGGAGGTGTCTTTCAGGCCCCGGTTGTGCAGGTACCGGTTGGACTGGGCCTGGTAGATCGCGTTCATCGGACCGATGCCCATGGACACGGTGGGGAATTCCCAGAACGCGGGCATCAGCCTAGGGTGCGGGTAGGAGGACAGGGCGTGGCCTTCACGGGATTTTTCCTGCCGGAACCCGTCCAGGTCCTCCTCGGAAAGCCGGCCTTCCATGAACGCCCGGGCGTACATGCCCGGGGACGCGTGGCCCTGGAAGAACACCTGGTCCCCGCCGCCGGGGTGGTCCTTGCCGCGGAAGAAGTGGTTGAAGCCCACCTCGTACAGGGTCGCAGCTCCCGCGTAGGTGGAGATGTGCCCGCCGACGCCGATGTTGGGCCGCTGCGCCCGGTGCACCATAACCGCGGCGTTCCACCGCATGTACGCCCGGTAGCGGCGTTCGTATTCCTCGTTGCCCGGGAACGGTGCTTCCTGGTCCACCGGGATGGTGTTCACGTAATCGGTGGTGGTCACCATCGGCACCCCGACACTCTGCGCGCCCGCGCGCTGCAGCAGGCTCCGCATGATGTATTGGGCACGCTCGGTGCCCTGTTCCCTGATCAACGCGTCCAGGGACTCAACCCACTCGGCAGTCTCTTCCGGATCACGATCAGGCAGCTGGTTAGTCAACCCGCTGAGGATATGGGAGGTATCTTCTCCTGCAGCCACGGGAGCCTCATTTCAACGTCGAATGGCTCATGTTTTCGTATTGTGAGAAAACATTCTTGCTATATGAGATTAGCGAGACGATGGCAGGAGGGTCAACATCGACGGCGGGGCCCGCAGCCTCCTGCGCGGCAAGGGCTCCTGCAAACCGATTGTGACTGCAGTCCGTGACAGTCCATCCTTGACCGCGGGTGACGCAGGTCATACTCTTATTTCACTATTCAATATCTCGATTCCGTATTGTGGAATAACAGAAACGGCCACCAGCGCCGGTCTCACCACCGCGGATCCTCCCAGAATTGAGACCCTTATGCAGACCCCTCCACCGGTGGGTGTTGACGCGGCCCCAGACCTGACAGCGTCGTCAGTTGCCGCCGCACACCCCTCCGTTCCAGTTGAAGCCCTGTGCGAATCAGCCAGCACGGCATCCGGCCAGAGCATCAGCCCCACCCTTTATAACGTGGATCTCGCCCCCACCAAGCGCGCCGGCCGCAGCTGGTCCGGCTACAGCATCTTCACCCTCTGGGCCAATGACGTTCACAGCCTCGGCAACTACGCCTTCGCCATCGGGCTGTTCGCGTTGGGCCTCGGCGGATGGCAGATCCTCCTGGCACTCGGCATCGGGGCGGCCCTGCTGTTCGGCCTCCTCAACCTCTCCGGCTTCATGGGCGTCAAGACCGGCGTTCCCTTCCCTGTGATGAGCCGCATCAGCTTCGGGATCAGGGGCGCACAAATCGCCAGCCTGCTGCGCGGCGCCGTGGCCGTGGCCTGGTTCGGCATCCAGACCTACCTCGCGTCCGTCGTCTTCCGCGTGATGCTTGTGGCCATGTTCCCCGCCCTCGCGGAGATGGACAAGGACTCCATCCTGGGGCTGTCCACCCTGGGCTGGATCGCCTTCATCATCCTCTGGGTTGTCCAGCTGGTGATCGTCAGCTTCGGCATGGAAATGATCCGCAAGTACGAAGCATTTGCCGGCCCGGTCATCCTGGCCACGATGGCCGCCATCGCCATCTGGATCTTCATCGAGGCCGGCGGCGCCATTGCTTGGTCCTCCGACAACGCACTTGAGGGCCCGGAAATGTGGCTCACTATCTTCGCCGGCGGCGCCCTCTGGGTTTCCATCTATGGCACCTTCGTCCTGAACTTCTGCGACTTCACCCGCTCCGCCGTCTCCAAGAAAGCCGTGGTCCGTGGCAACTTCTGGGGCATCCCCATCAACATGCTGGTCTTCGGGGCCATCGTTGTGGTGATGGCCGGCGGGCAGTTCAAAATCAACGGCACCATCATCGAGAGCCCCTCGGACATCGTCCAGACCATCCCCAACACCCTCTTCCTTGTGCTGGCCTGCCTGGCACTGCTGATCCTGACCATCGCCGTGAACCTGATGGCCAACTTCGTGGCTCCCGTCTACGCCCTGACCAACCTGTTCCCCAAGCGGCTGAACTTCCGCCGCGCGGCCATCGTCAGCGCCGTCATCGGCCTGGTCATCCTGCCGTGGAACCTCTACAACAACCCGCTGGTCATCGTGTACTTCCTCGGCGGCCTCGGCGCCCTGCTCGGCCCGCTGTTCGGCGTCGTCATGGCCGACTACTGGCTCATCCGCCGCGGCAAAGTCAACGTCCCGGAGCTGTACACCGCCTCGCCGGAGGGCGCCTACTTCTACAAGAACGGCGTCAACCCCCGGGCGATCATCGCCATGGTCCCGGCGGCCGTCCTTGCCCTCCTCATCGCATTCGTGCCCGCCCTGGCATCCGCAGCTCCGTTTGCCTGGTTCTTCGCGGCGGGCATTGCCGCAGTGGTGTACTTCTTCATCGCCGACCGCACCCAGAAGCTGGAAGACCACGACGGCGAGTCCATCGCGATCGCCAGCACCCACTGACGGCCCATCCGCGCCCGCCACGAATGCACCAGCAAACCCCAAAGGACTTCCATGCGCATCCTTGTAGCAAACGTCAACACCACCGCCTCCATGACGGATTCCATCGCCGCCTCAGCCCGCAGTGTTGCGGCCCCCGGCACCGAGATCATCGGGGTGACACCCCGCTTCGGCGCCGACTCCTGCGAGGGGAACTTCGAAAGCTACCTCGCAGCGATAGCCGTCATGGACGCCATCACCTCCTACCCGGAACCGTACGACGCCGTCATCCAGGCCGGCTACGGTGAGCACGGGCGTGAAGGTCTCCAGGAACTCCTGGACGTCCCGGTGGTGGACATCACCGAGGCGGCAGCCAGCACGGCCATGTTCCTGGGCCACAAGTACTCCGTGGTCACCACCCTGGACCGCACCGTCCCCCTGATCGAGGACCGGCTCAAGCTCGCCGGGCTGGATGCACGGTGCGCCTCGGTGCGGGCCAGCGGCATGGCGGTCCTGGAGCTCGAGGAGGAACCGGAGCGGGCCGTGGAGGCTATCATCAACCAGGCGCTCCTGGCGGTCACGCAGGACAAGGCCGAGGTCATCGTGCTCGGCTGCGGAGGCATGGCCGGGCTGGACGAACAGATCCGGCAGCGGGCCGGCGTCCCCGTGGTGGACGGCGTGGCGTCGGCGGTGACCATCGCCGAATCCCTGGTCCGTATGCGCCTCTCCACCTCCAAAGTCCGGACCTACGCTGCGCCGCGGCCCAAGACCGTCATAGGCTGGCCGCGGAACAGCACCGCAGTGCCCGCCCCGCTCTAGCACCACATTCCAGGAGAACAGCTTTGAACAATGCCCAACCCGCCGGACGCGTCGCAGTGGTCACCGGAGCGGGCTCCGGCATCGGGCGGGAAGTGGCACGGCAGATGCTTGCCGGGGGGTACCGCGTTGCGCTGGCCGGACGCCGCGAAGCGCAGCTGCAGGAGACAGCGGACGGCCACCCTGACGCACTGGTGGTGCCGTGCGACGTCACCCGGCCCGACGACGTCGGGCGGCTTTTCGAAGCCGCGTGGCAACAGTGGGGCCGGGTGGACGTGCTCTTCAACAACGCAGGCGTGTTCGGCCCGGCAGCCAGCGTGGACGAGATCAGCGTGGACGACTGGAACGCCACCGTTGCGGTCAACCTCACGGGCTCCATGCTGTGCGCCGCGGCCGCCGTCAGGACCATGAAGGAACAGGAACCCCGGGGCGGGCGGATCATCAACAACGGCTCCATTTCCGCACATTCGCCCCGCCCGCGGACCGTGGCCTACACGGTGACCAAGCACGCGATGACGGGCCTCACCAAAAGCATCGAGCTGGACGGGCGCGGCTTCGGGATCACCTGCGGCCAGATCGATATCGGCAACACGGCCACCGACATCATGGACGCCATCGGCGTCGGCTCCGGGGCCCTGCAGGCTGACGGCAGCCGCCGGGTGGAGCCGATGTTCCCGGTGGCGGATGCGGCCCGCGCGGTGCTGATGATGGCGGACATGCCTGGCACGGCCAGTGTGGGCTCGGTGGTGGTGACCGCCGCGGGCATGCCGTTCGTCGGCCGCGGCTAAAAGCGCAAGCGCAAGCCGGCGGGGCGGCCAGCCGGCGGGCAGTCAGCTACCGGCAGTCAGCTACAGCGGTAGCAGCTCCGAGAGGTCCGCGCGCAGTCCCGAAGCAGCCACCCTGCCGGCCGCGACAGCGTCCGCCCAGCCCAGCTGGCCGGTCACCATCGCCAGCCAGGTGGCGGCGTCGCACTCAATAACGTTCGGCGGGGTGCCGCGGGTGTGGCGTGGCCCCTCCACGCATTGGGTGACGCCGAACGGCGGCACCCGCACCTCCACCGAGTTCCCCGGAGCCCGGGCGGTGACTTCCTCAAGCGAATAGCGCACGGCAGTGGCCAGGACGGCCCGCGGCAGGGGAGTGTCCGACGGCGGTTCGGCAGCTTTCCGCCAGGCGGCCAGCGCCGCTGCACCTTCCTCCACGTCAATACGACGGCGGGCTACAGCCATGTTTCGGGCTTCTTTCCGGTAAATATTCTCAGTATGGCCCCTTTAAAACACGAGTAGGGGCCCGCTGAAAAGACGGGTAGTGGCAAAGGCAATTAGAGTATCGCGCACGCTGGCGGAAGAAGAATTTGCCAAGCATGCTTCTTACAAGGCTCATCGCAGAGTCGGCAGCAGTGAGAAGCCCGGCCCCCTCAGCAGGGGCAACAGGGCCCCGCTACCGGCTCCGGTGGCGGGAAGGACCACGCCGCCGGCCGTGCGCCGGCAGTTCCCTCACTGAAATCCACCCCAGCGAAGGACTGCCCATGACTGCCCTATTCCTTGATGTCGACGACGTCTTCGGGGCCTTCACCGCCCGAAGCCTCAACGAGTTCTACACCGAATTTTCCCCCTACTTCCCACTCGCCGTGGCAGGCGTCATTGTCTGGGGCCTCTGGCTGTACCGGTTCATCCTTTCCCACCGCGCGCGGCCCATCGTGACCGGTTTCCGGACGTCCACCTCGGTAGTGGTCCCGTCCTTCCACGAGGACCCGGACATCCTGATGAGCGCCCTGGAGTCGTGGCGGCAGCAGAAGCCGGACGAGATCATCATCGTCCTGGACGTCGAGGACCTCGACGCCTACCACCGGATCAATGCCCTGGGCGACGACACCATCCGCCCCGTCCTGTTCCACCACATGGGCAAGAGGTCCGCGCTGGGGGTCGGGATGCGGATGGCCCGGCACGAGATCCTGGTGCTCACCGACTCGGACACCTGGTGGCAGCCCGGACTCCTTGCCAACGTCCAGATGCCCTTCGAAGACCCGATGGTGGGAGCCGTCGGCACCCACCAGAACGTGTACCAGCGGGATAGCAGCATCTGGCGCCGCATCGCGGACTGGCTGGTCAACGTCAGGTACCTGGACTACGTGCCGGCCATGGGCCGGGCGGGAGCCGTCCCCTGCATCTCGGGCCGGACCGCCGTCTACCGCCGCAGCGCCGTGATGGACGTGATCGAACACCTGGAAAACGAGTACTTCATGGGCCGCCGCTGCATTTCCGGCGACGACGGCAGGCTCACCTGGCTGGTGCTGGCCTCCGGCTACAAAACGGTCCACCAGTCATCCGCGCGGGCGCTGTCCATGTTCCCTTCCAGCTTCCGGGCCTTCATGAAGCAGCGGGTCCGCTGGAGCCGGAACTCGTACCGCTGCTACCTCACCGCCATTGCCAAGGGCTGGCTGTGGAAGGTTCCGTTCGTCACCAAGGTGACCGTGCTCCAGATCCTCCTGACCCCCGTCACCATGGGGCTCACGCTGGTGTACTTGGTCTTCCACCGCCTTGATCCCACCCCCTTCGGAATCGGGGCCGCGGTCTGCTGGCTGCTGCTGGGCCGGGGCATCCGCGGCGTCTCGCACCTCCGGCGGCACCCCAAGGACTTCCTGCTTCTCCCGGTCCTGGCCGTCACCGTGATCCTGGTGGCGCTGCCCATCAAGATGTACGCCTTCGCCACCATGAACAAGCAGGGCTGGCTCACCCGCCACGCCCACCAGACGGGCGGGGACGGCCAGGACGCCCGTACCCTCAGCACCGGGGACAACCTCAGCACAGGGGACAACTTCTCCACAGGGGAGGTGGCGGCATGAGGGCCGCCCGCCCCATCGCGGCCGCCGTCCTCACCGCCGTGCTGGGGACCGCCGGCTTCCTCTACGCCGGCAGCATCCAGGACGGTTCCGGGGCCGAAGCCCTGGGCCGGAACGAGATCGCAGCCAACGGCAACGTGCAGGGCCGGCTCTACCCAGGGAATCCCGCCAGCGAGGCCAGGCTGGTGGAGCAGGAGGACGAGCGCCTGGTCTACGTGCGCACCATCGCCTCCGCCGCCCGCTGGCGTGTGGAAGGACTGGAGGGCCCCTACCGGATCAGGACCGGATCCAGCTACACGCTGGTCCTGCCCGCGCGGGCCGAGGCCTACACAGTGGCGGACCTGCTGGCCCTGGCCCCCAACGCCTTCCGTCCCCTGGACAGTCAGCAGGACAACGGGAACTACCTGCTGTCCGAGTCCATCGCGGTCCTGGCCGGCGCCACGCTGTCCCTGGCCTCGCCGGACCCTGCCCGGCCGCTGAACCTGAGGCTGGAAAGCGGTGCCCGGTCATTCGTCTCCCTGGTGGCCCTGGGCGGGTCGCTCACGCTGGGCGGCACGGACGCAGCGCGCGTCAGTGTCACCAGCTGGGACAGCACCAAGGGCGGCCCGGACCGGACCACGGTGGACGGCCGCGCCTACATCAGGGTGGTGGGCGGCCACGCCTCCTTCAGCCATTCGGACATCTCCGAGCTGGGTTTCTGGAGCGGCAACACCGGCGGCTTGTCCCTGACCGGAACCGAGGCGGTGGGCACCTTCAGCGATGAACAGCCGACTCCGGGGGAGACGGAGGCGGCAAGCGACGGCGCCCGCCTCCTTCCGGAAGCGGAACTGGCAGCCCTGACGCAGGAATCCGCGCAGGACTACAGCCTGGTCACGGCAGGCATCGAGAACGTCCGCCTGCGCAACAACGCCTTCGGACTCTTCGTCACCAACGCCCGGGACATCGCCGTACGGGACACCAGCATCACGGGAAGCCTGGTGGACGGGCTGGTGCTCCACCGGTTCGTCTCCAACGCCACCATCACGCGGACCGATTCCTCCGGGAACGCAGTGGACGGCTTCAGCGTGGGCCGGTCAACGCAGGGGGTCACGCTGGACAGCATCAAAGCCGTGGCCAACGGGCGCAACGGGGTATCACTGGACGGCCGCCCGCTCGCGGACGGGCCAAACGCCGTCGGGACCGCCGTGAACGCCTATGGCGGAAACACGGTGACCGGGGGCACTGTCGAAGACAACGAGCGCTACGGCATCGAGGTCATCGGCGGCACGTCGCTGGCCCTCAGGGACAACCGCGTCAAGGCCAACGAGGTGGGGATCGTGGCCGCCGACGGCGCCAAGGGCGTCACCATCACCGGCAACACCCTGCTGGACAACGCCCGCCAGTCCATCGCGGTGCGCGGCGGCGGCTCCACGGCCCGGGTCAGCGGCAATTCCATCACCGGCGGTGACACCGGCATCTACGTCAGGGACGCCACGGCGGACGTCAGCGCGAACACCCTGGACCGGATCTCCAACCACGGCATCACCCTGCTGGGCGCAGTCGATAAAACGTCCGTGGCCGGCAACACCGTGGGCGGCAACGGGTCCAGCGCCATCTGGACCGAGGCATCAACCGGTGCCATCCTTGGCGAGAACGACGAGCTCTCCTGGGTCCCCGCCTACACCGTGGAAAGGGTGGTCAAGTCCGTGTTCCAGCCCCTGACGTTTATCTGGTTCGTGCTCGCCGCGCTGCTGCTCATCACCGCCGTCGCGGGGGGAAGGAACGCCCAGGGCGTCATCCGCAGCCCCTACGCCGACCACGTCCCGCTCACCTCCCTGGGCAGGGGAGTGGTGGCATACGACGACGAGAGGCAGCTGCGGTGACCGGCCGCCGGATCCGGCTGGGCGCCTGGGCCGTGCTCGCCGTCGTGATCGTTGCAGTACTGATGGGAGTTTTTGTCATGATGGGCTTCCAGGAGGAGACGCCCCAAGGGGGCACCCTGCCATCATCAAGGCCGGCCGCAACGGAACCCGGAGCTGCGCCACCTCCTGGCCCGGGGGCGGCACCAGCGGAGTGCCCGGCCGGCACCGCCGTCTCGACGGCGGCCGAACTGACCGCAGCGCTGGCAGCAGCCGGTCCGGGTGCCGTGATCCGGCTCGCGGACGGCGTCTACGTCGGCAACTTCCGGGCAACCGGGGCCGGGACGGCAAGCCAGCCGATCACGCTCTGCGGCGGCCCGGGAGCGGTCCTGGACGGCGGCAGCACCGAGGACGGCTACGTGCTCCACCTGGACCAGACGTCCTACTGGACCGTGCAGGGCTTCACCGTCCGGAACGGGCAAAAAGGGATCATGGCTGACGAAACCACGTTCTCCCTGTTCCAGGGCCTGACCGTCGAGAACACCGGCGACGAAGCCATCCACCTGCGCAGGTTCAGCTCGGACAACAAGGTCACCGGCAACACCATCCGCGGCGCCGGCCTCCGGAAACCCAAGTTCGGCGAGGGCATCTACATCGGAACGGCGGAGAGCAACTGGTGCGACGTCAGCGCCTGCGAACCGGACAAAAGCGACCGCAACGAAATCCGCGGCAACACCGTCTCGGACACCACCGCGGAAAGCATCGACATCAAGGAAGGAACCTCGGACGGGCTCCTGCTGGAGAACATCTTCGACGGCTCGGGCATCACCGAGGCCGACTCGTGGGTGGACGTCAAGGGCAGGGGCTGGCGGATCGAAGGAAACACCGGCAGGAACTCACCCCAGGACGGGTTCCAGACGCACGAGATTATTGATGGCTGGGGCACCGAGAACGTCTTCCGCCGGAACGTCGCGGAAGTCAACGGGCCCGGACTCGGCTACTCACTGAAACCCGCGCGCGACAACGTGGTCGACTGCAGCAACACAGCCTCGCAGGCGGAACAGGGCCTCTCCAACATCCCCTGTACCAGCTAGAGGACAACGCCGGCCATCCGGCGGACTGCTCACTCCTCCACTAGAGACGGAATCGAGAAACCAATGAACAACCTTCCTTCCTTCAACGCGCCCAAAATCACGGTCATCGGGACCGGCTACCTCGGCGCAACGCATGCCATTTGCATGGCGGTCATGGGCTTCGACGTCCTGGGGTTCGACGTTGACGAGCGGAAAATTGCCCGGCTCTCGGCCGGCGAGGTGCCGTTCTACGAACCGGGGCTTCCGGAGAAACTCCACGAGGCGCTGGCCTCGGGACGGCTGAGGTTCACCACGGACCTGGATGAGGTGGCGCAGTTCGGCGACGTGCATTTCATCTGCGTCGGAACACCCCAGGCGCCCAACTCGACAGCTGCCAACCTGACCTTCGTGGATGCGGCCTTTGCCGGGCTGGCCGCACGGATCACCCGGAAAGCACTGCTGGTGGGAAAGTCCACGGTGCCCATCGGCACCGCGGCACGGCTGGCCGGCATGGTGGCGGACATCTCACCGCTCGGGGCAGACCTCGAAGTGGCATGGAATCCGGAATTCCTGCGCGAAGGGTATGCCGTGCAGGACACACTGCACCCGGATCGGCTGGTGTTCGGTGTGGCGTCAGCCTGGTCCGAGTCCATGCTGCGGCGGGCGTTTGAGCCGCTGCTGGCGGACGGCACACCGCTGATTGTGGCGGACATGCCGACGGCGGAACTCGTCAAGGTGGCGGCCAACTCCTTCCTGGCCACCAAGATTTCCTTCATCAACGCCATGGCCGAAGTCTGCGAGGCCACCGCCGCCGACGTCAGCACGTTGGCCAAGGCGTTGAGCCTGGATGACCGGATAGGCGGCAGGTTCCTCAAGCCGGGCCTGGGGTTCGGCGGCGGCTGCCTGCCCAAGGACATCCGGGCCTTCAAGCACCGTGCTGAGCAGCTGGGCGTGGGCCAGGCCGTCAGCTTCCTGGGCGAGGTGGACTCCATCAACAACCGCCGGCGCGTCCGCACGGTGGACCTGGTGCGGGAACTGGCCGGCGGCAGCCTTGCCGGGGTCAGGGTGGCGGCACTGGGCGCGGCGTTCAAACCGAACTCGGACGATGTGCGGGACGCCCCTGCCCTGGATGTGGCCCGCATGCTCTACCTGGAAGGGGCGGTGGTGACGGTGTACGACCCCGAAGCGAACGCCAACGCCCACCGGCTGTACCCGGACCTGAACTACGTTGACTCCCTGGCCGCGGCCGTGGAGGGCGCGGACGTGGTGGCACTCCTGACCGAGTGGGATGAATTCCGCTCCGCCGGCCCGGATTATCTGGGCGGACTGGTGCGGCACCGCCGGATCGTTGACGGCAGGCATGCCCTGGATTCTGGACTGTACGTCTCGTCCGGCTGGGAGTACCGGGCCCTGGGCCGGCCCTACCAGGCTGCGCCCTACGGGACTGCGCCTGCGGGGCAGGCTGCCGTTGCGGACGCGGAGCTGAAGCGGCCGGCTTAGCCAGGCACAGCCTGCGCCTCAGTCAAGGCGCCTCAATCAAGGAGCGCGGAAACGGCCGGGCCCAGGCGGATCTTGCCCACCGGCCGTCCGCCGCCCATCACCGGTTCCACCACTTTTTCCAGGACGCTGGCAACACCGGGGATTTCCACCGCACCGGCAGCGGCAAGCAGCGTCAGGGCCACCAGCGAGGTGGCCCTGACGTTGCCGTCCAGGATCTTGATGGCCACGGAGACACCCTGCGGGGTGGCCATGGCCAGGACGCCTTCCGCCCCGATTTTGGCAATGATCTCCAGCTCATCCATCACCAGCGTGTTGGCCTCGCCGCGGCCCTGAACGGCCCACGGATAGTCCAGCATCGATGTTGCGATCGTGGCGGCGCGGGCACTGTAACTCTGGTCGCCTGGGGCCTTTGCCAGCTGGGAAAACCCCCTGGCCAGGCCCTTCAACGAGACCGCCGCCACCGGCGCCCCGCACCCGTCAATGCCCAGGTGGGCGATCTTCTCGCCCGTGTACTCCTCGATGACCGTGCGGACCCGCTGCTGCAGGGGATGGTTGGGCTCCAGGTAGCTGTGGGTGTCCCAGCCGTTCTCGGTGCAGGCCCAGAGGAAGGCCGCATGCTTGCCTGAACAGTTGAACGCCAGCCGCGACTTGCCTTTTTCCGAGCGCACCAGCCAGTTCCGGGCCGTCTCGTCCTGCGGCCACGCCTCGGGGCACTGCAGCTGGTCCTCGCGGACCCCGGCTGCCTTGAGCATCCCGGCCACTACGTCCATGTGGTCCAGCGAGCCGGTGTGGCTGCCGCACGCGATGGCCACCTGGGCTCCGCGCAGCGGGACACCGGACTGCATGGCGGCGAGGGCCTGGAACGGCTTCAGGGCCGACCTGCCGTAGATGGGCGTATTGATGTCGCCCAGTTCGGTCACCACGGAACCGTCGGCGGACAAGAGGACGGCTGAACCGATGTGCCGTGACTCGACAAAACCGCTGCGCTCGATCACGGCCAGTTCGACGGCGGAGTCCACGGTGAAGGTGGCATGCGGGTTGTGCGGCATGCTGCCCAGTCTAGGGGCCGCCCCTCGGAATCCGGCGCTACTCCACCGTGACCATCACGGACTGCCAGCCGGACGCGCCGTCGGGAACAGGATCAGCACGCTGGTCCGTCTGCACCTCGCCGGTCCCGTCAGTGGCCCGGACCTTGATGTAGTGGGCGCCGGGGGTGGCATCCCACTGGTAGGACCACTGGCGCCAGGTGACCAGGGACGCCTCGGTGGAAAGCTCGGCCTCTACCCAGTCTGCGTTGTCGATCTGGATTTCCACCTTGGTGATGCCGCGGGTCTGGGCCCAGGCTGTGCCTCCGACGGCAACTTGTCCGGCCGGTACCTTGGCGAAGGACTTGGGGACGTCCACCCGTGCCATCGTCTTGATGGGGCCGCGTTCGGCCCAGCCCCGCTCGGTCCAGTAGGCCTTGCTGTCGGCGAACCGGGTGACTTCCAGGTCAACCACCCATTTGGTGGCGGAGACAAAGCCGTACAGCCCCGGAACCACCATCCGTACGGGATAGCCGTGCTCCAGCGGCAGCGGCTCGTCATTCATGCCGATGGCCAGCATGGCGTCGCGGTCATCCTGGAGCACTTCCAGGGGCGTGGAGGCGCTAAAGCCGTCAATGGACGTGGAAAGCACCATGTCCGCACCGTCCGTGGGCCGGGCCCGTTTGAGGACTTCGCGGAGGGGCAGGCCCAGCCATTTGGCGTTGCCGGCCAGGTTGCCGCCCACGGGGTTGGAGACACAGGTGAGGGTTACGTGCGATTCGATCAGGTCGGCGTCGAGCAGGTCCTGGAAGGTGAGCCGCACTTCCTCCTCCACCAGCCCGTGGACCCGCAGTTCCCAGTCGTCAGCGTTGATTTCCGGAACGCTCAGTGCGGTATCGATGCGGTAGAAGTCGCCGTTGGGCGTTACCCATGACGGAACGCCCGGCACTGCTGCCTGGACGCCGGCGGGTACGGCAGGTGCGGCGCTGACCGGAGACGGCAGCTTGAGGGCCTCCCGCGCCTGGGCAATATTGCTCCGTGCGGCACCGAGGAGCCGTCCACCCATTGCCGCGATCCCGGCGGCCGCCGCGGTGATGCCGGCCGCGGCAAAAAAACGGCGCCGGCTGGTTCCCGGACGCATCTCATCGCTTGCTCTGCCCGCGGGCGCCTCCGGCCACGCCTTCATGGGCCGCAAAGGCGCCGTCAAACGCCACAGAGCTACGAGGCCGGCGAGCGTTCCGAGCACGCTGGGGAGCGCATCCACCGGATTCACGCCGGCACGGGTCACCACGCTCGCCACGATAACCGTGCCCATAAAGAGGACGCCCAGGACGCCCAGGGCCCACCTGCGGTAGGCCACGACGCCCAGGACACACGCGAGCACGGCGATCGTGAACCCCATGCCCGCAAACAGTGCGGCCTTGTCATTCGTGCCGAACGTGGCGATGGCGAAATCCTTCAGCCAGGACGGGGTGAAGTCGATGAAGGTGGAGCCCAAGGCGAACAGCGGGGTGGCCCGCGCGGTGAAGAACGCACCGATCAGCTCCGCAACGGCGAGGACGACGGCGGCCGCCACCACGCCGGCCAGTGCGGCCAAAGCGGTGGGACCCTGGAGCCAGTTTCGGAGCTTTTTCATGGTTGTTGTTCGGAGCGGGAAGGGCTGCGGATTGTCACTGCAGGTTGGAAGGGACACAGCTTAGGAGGGGGCAGGGTGCACAAAGTACCCTTGGAGACTGTGAAGGTACTCGTCATTGGCCCCGGAGGCCGCGAACACGCCATTGTCCGCTCCCTGCTCGCCGACCCCAACGTGTCCGAAGTCCATGCGGCGCCCGGCAACGCCGGCATCAGCAAGCTGGTCCCCACGCACAACATCAACGGCAACGATCCCGACGCCGTGGCCGCGCTCGCCACCAAGCTCACCGTTGACCTGGTGGTGGTGGGCCCGGAAGCTCCGCTCGCCGCAGGCGTGTCCGACGCCGTCCGTGATGCCGGAATCCCCGTGTTCGGGCCCAGCAAGGACGCCGCCCAGCTGGAAGCCTCCAAAGCGTTTGCCAAGGAGATCATGGCAGAGGCTGGAGTTCCCACGGCGATGGCCATGGTGGCCACCAACGCCGACGAAGCAGCCTCCGCCCTGGACACCTTCGGCGCCCCCTATGTGGTGAAGGACGACGGCCTCGCTGCCGGCAAGGGCGTGGTGGTTACCAGGAACCGCGGGGAAGCGCTCGCCCACGCGCAGTCCTGCTTTGACGCCGGCGGCTCGGTGGTCATCGAGGAGTTCCTGGACGGGCCGGAAGTCTCCCTGTTTGTGCTCTGCGACGGGCACAACACGGTTGCCCTGTCACCGGCGCAGGACTTCAAGCGCATCTTTGACAACGACGAAGGCCCCAACACCGGCGGCATGGGCGCTTACACACCCCTTGAATGGGCCCCCGAAGGCCTGGTCCAGGAGGTCATCGACCGCGTGGCCCAGCCCACCGTCAACGAGATGGCCCGCCGCGGCACCCCCTTTGTGGGCGTCCTGTTCGTAGGACTCGCCCTGACCTCCCGCGGCACCCGCGTCATCGAATTCAACGTCCGCTTCGGCGACCCAGAAACGCAGGCCGTCCTCGCCCGGCTCAAAACGCCCCTCGGTTCCCTGCTGCTCTCAGCCGCCAAGGGCGAACTGGACAAGGCAGAGGAGCTGCGCTGGGCGAAGGAATCTGCCGTCGCCGTCGTCGTCGCGTCCGAAAACTACCCGGACACTCCCCGCACCGGCGACCGGATCCGCGGGCTGAAGAAGGTGGAAGCGCTCGAAGGTGTACATGTAATCCACGCCGGAACGGCCTTTGACGAGGAAGGCAAAGTGGTCTCCGCCGGAGGCCGTGTGCTCGCCGTCGTTGCCCTCGGCAGCGACCTGGTGGAAGCGCGCGAAAGGGCGTACGACGGCGTGGAGCTGGTGCAGCTGGAGGGCTCACAGTTCCGCAGCGACATCGGCGGCAAGGCGGCGCGCGGGGAGATCAAGGTTCCTTCCGCCGCCACTGCTTCCCTGCCCGTAACGAAAGCGAAGGCCTAGCATGACGGAAACACCAGCCCCCCGCGGCTTCAGCACCACAGCACTCGACCTGCCGGGCTGGAAGCACGTCTACTCGGGCAAAGTGAGGGACCTCTACGAACCGGCCGACGAATCCATCCAGCAGCGGATTGGCCAGGAATGCGTCCTGGTGGTCGCCAGCGACCGCATCAGCGCCTACGACCATGTGCTGGCCAGCGAGATTCCGGACAAGGGACGCATCCTCACGCAGCTGAGCCTCTGGTGGTTCGACCAGTTGGACGTGGAACACCATGTGCTGGCCTCCACGGTGGAGGACGGCGTGCCGGCCGAGGTTGAGGGCCGTGCCATGATCTGCAAGAAGCTGGACATGTTCCCGGTGGAATGCATCGCACGCGGCTACCTCACCGGTTCCGGCCTGCAGGAATACAAGGCGTCCGGAACGGTGTGCAGCATTCCTTTGCCCGAGGGCCTGGTTGACGGCTCGCGGCTGGAGCAGGCCATCTTCACGCCGTCGGCCAAAGCCGAAGTGGGCGAACACGACGAGAACATCACCTACGATGCCGTGGCGGCCATAGTGGGGGATGACATCGCCGGCCGGCTCAAGGAACTGACGCTGAAGATCTACACGACGGCCGAAGACATTGCGCGGCAGCGCGGCATCATCCTCGCCGATACCAAGGTGGAGTTCGGCTACGACGCCGTCTCCGGCTCCATCACCCTCGGCGACGAGGTGCTGACGCCGGATTCCTCACGGTTCTGGGATGCCGCCACCTACCAGCCGGGCCAGGCGCAGCCGTCCTACGACAAGCAGTATGTCCGGGACTGGCTGACATCGGCGGAATCGGGCTGGGACAGGTCCTCTGATACGCCGCCACCGGCGCTGCCTGCTGAGGTTGTTGAGCGTACCCGCAGCCGCTACGTCGAGGCCTACGAGAAAATCACCGGGAAAACCTTCGCCTGACGGAGCCCCAGCTGCTCCCGGCGAACGGCGTTGTAGCTAGCTGGCCTTCGCGGCGGCTGCCGCGCGCTTTTGGGCCAGTTTTATTTCCAGGACCGCGTCCAGTGCCTGCTGGACGCGGTCCCCGGCACCGGCTGCGCTGAAGGCTTTCTGCGCTTCCTGCAGGTGCACCAGGGCTTCGTCCGGCTCGCCCGCTGCCTTGAGGGACTTGCCCAGCAGGAGCGAAACTTCACCGGCAGTGTGCTTGGCGAGGGCGTTGCGTTCAGCGTGGATTTCGCGCAGCTTCTCGACGGCGGCGACGATGTCCCCGGTCAGGTACAGCCACCGGGCGCGGATGAAGGCGACTTCCAATGCGTCGCCCTTAGTGCCGCTGACAATCGAAAAAGCGAGTTCAGCACGCTCGATGGCAGAGAGCGTTTCCGGTTCCACGATGCCTGCCGTCAGCCTCACGGTGGCCGAAGCCTTGTTGAACCGGGCCCACAATTCAATGTCGTTCGCCGGCGACAGCAGCTTGGCCGCACGTTCGTGGTGCTTGACGCCTTCCGCATAGTCGTGCCGGATAAAGGCGACATTTCCGATAACCCAGGCTACTTCGCCGGCGAGCTGGGACATGGACGCTTCATCCACTTTGTCACTCATGATCTCGCAGTAGCTCCAAGCGTCATCCAGCCGTCCGCTTTCCGCCAGGGCTGCTATCAGGGCGCGGAGGGCACCCACGATGATTGTGGAATTTCCGGGAAGCTGTTCCGAAAGTTGCACTGCTTCCAGGGCCTGGTCCACTGCGAGTGACAGCTTGCCTTGACGTTGGAAAACCGTGGCCAGCATTTGGCGGGCCCGGACACCCAGTCCTGCGGACTCCCTTGCCATGGGATGTTCCAGCAGGCGTTCCACGATCTGCTGGCATTCCTGCAAGTCATCGTGTTTCAGCAGGCATTCCGCCTGCATGTACGTCATGTTCCACCAGGCGCTGGTGTTGCGGCCTTCGAGGGCGATCTGTGCAGCCGTAGCAGCATGGCTTGCAGCCAGCGGATAGTCACGAAGGTCCCAGGCCTGGCGGGCGTAGAGACCTGCCAGGACATATTCCGCATCGCTGACTGAGATGGGTTGGCTCCAGGCTTCCAGTGCTTTGGGTGCCAGGTCCAGGCGACGGGCGAGTTCCTCGATGACCTCGGCTGTCGGCTCCCGGCGTCCGGTTTCGAGAAGCGAGATGTAGCTGGGGGAGTACAGGTCCTTGCCCAACTCGGCCTGAGTCAGTCCACGCTCCAGTCGTTCCGCACGGAGCTTTTCCCCGAATCCATTGCCCACGGCACTCCTCCTCTTCTGGTCCTGATGGGGACAGTTCCTTTCGCAAGGCTTGACAAGCCCTGTGGAAAACATTTTACAATGTATGTCAACAAGGGCTGTGCTGGCTTTGTAACGAATCCGACTCGCATTAAGGAACTCACATGTTCAAAAAGATTGCCGCCGCGGCTGTCTTGGCTGGGGCTTTGGCGTTCTCCGCGGTGGCTCCGGCCACCCTCTCCGCAGGTTCCGTTTCCGACACCTCGGGTATCTCGTCAGCAACAGGTATTTGGCCCGATCCCATGTCCTCCAAGCAGGGCAAGGACAAGAAGAGCAGCGACACCACCTACACCACGTACACGGGTATCTGGCCTGACCCGATGTAACAGCACCCCTTAAACAGGAGGCATGAAAATAACCCCGGAGCTTCTGCTCCGGGGTTATTTTTTGTCAATGGACCGATCACAGTGCGTGAGCGAGACCAAAGCGAAACACAAAAAGAGGGCCTCCGCAAGGAGACCCTCTTTTCGTTATGGTCGGGATGACAGGATTTGAACCTGCGACCTCTTCGTCCCGAACGAAGCGCGCTACCAAGCTGCGCTACATCCCGATCCGCTGCGAAAGCAACTTTACAAGGATAGCCGATCCCGGGTCCCGATGTGAAATCCTGGCCGCCGCCATTCTCATCAGCGGCGCCGGCGGCGCGCCACCGGCTCCTTCGGCAGGCGTTCGGCGAGGCCGGGGAGGGACGCGGAGCGGCCGCGCTCAACGTGGGCGGTGGCCAGTGCGGAAGCGAGCGCCACCTGGCCGGAGGTGATGGCGAGGACCAGTTCCTCGTGTTCCCGCCACATGGCCTGGGTGTCCCGCTCGGGTGTCAGCCGGAACAGCCAGCGGACCCGTCCGTTCATCAGGCTGGTCATGCGCCGGAGCAGGTGGTGGTCCGCCAGCAGGACGATCTGTTCATGGAGGTCCGAGTTGCGGCCGGACGATTCCTCACCGGGTGTCCCGCTGCGCGCATACTCCAGGGCCTCAAGCAGTGGGGAGGCATCGGCTCCGGCAGCCACCCTCCTGGCGGCGCAGGCAGCGGCCAATGGCTCCAGCTGCATGCGCAGGTCGAAGACTTCCTCGGCGTCCCGCAAGGTGAATGTATGGACCACTGCCCCGCGCCGAGGAGCGGTGGTGATGAAGCCTTCAGCCTCGAGCAGGGGCAGGGCCTCGCGCAGCGGGATCCGGGACACCTCGAATTCCGCGGCGAGCTCGCGTTCATTCAGGCGCCCGCCCGGCGGGAGCTCGCCCGAGATGATCCGCTCGCGCAGGACTTCGGCCACCTTTTCGGACAGCGGGCCGCGCGGCAGCAGCGGGCTGGGTGACTCCATGGGTGCTCCTTGGACAGGCAGGTTTCTCATAGCCTAACCGTGGCCTGCATGTCTGCCTGCCCGTAACCAACAGGCTCAGACCAGCGAATCCTTCCAGGCGCCGTGCAGGTCGGCGAAGCGCCCGCCGCCGCCGATAAGGTCCGCGGGGCTGCCGTCCTCTACGATACGGCCGTCGTGAACCACCAGGACCCGGTCCGCGGTCTCAACGGTGGACAGCCGGTGGGCGATAATCAGCGCAGTCCTGCCGGCGGTATCGGTGCCGGCGAGCAGGCGGGCCAGCCCGCTCTGCACCAGCCGCTCGGAGGGTATGTCCAGGGAGGAGGTGGCCTCGTCCAGTATCAGCACGGCCGGGCGTGCCAGGAAGGCCCTGGCAAAGCTGATGAGCTGCCGCTGGCCTGAGGACACCCGGCCACCGCGCTTGTTCACGTCCGTGTCATAGCCCTCGGGAAGTTCCAGGATGAAGTCGTGGGCACCCACCGCCTTGGCGGCTTCCTCGATTTCGGCGCGGGACGCCTCCGGGCGTCCAAGGGCGATGTTGTCTGCCACTGAACCGCTGAACAGGAAAGCTTCCTGGGTGACCATCACGATGTTCCGCCGGAGGTCCGTGGTGCTGAGGTTCCGGAGGTCCACGCCGTCAAGGGTGAGCGAACCGGATGTCACATCGTAGAAGCGGGCAATGAGCTTGGCCAGCGTGGACTTCCCGGCGCCCGTCTGGCCCACCAGCGCCACGGTCTGGCCGGCCGGAATGTGCAGGTTCAGGGTGGGGACGACGACGGGCCCGTCGCCGTAGCGGAACTCCACGCCACGGAAGTCGATTTCCCCCCGGGCACTCTTCAACGCAACAGGGTTCTTCGGCGGCCGCACCGTGGGAACCTCCTCGAGGAGGCCGGAGACTTTTTCGAGGGCGGCCTGGGCGCTCTGGAAGGAGTTGTAGAACATGGCCATCTGGTCCACCGGCTGGAAGAAGCGCTTGGTGGAAAGCATCAGTGCCAGCAGCACTCCCACAGCAAGGTCGCCGGTGAGTACCCGGAAGCCGCCGAACAGCAGCACCACGGCCACGCATACGTTGCCGATCAGGACCAGCCCGGGCTGGAAGATGCCGTTGAGGTTGATGGACCGGACGGTCACCTGCCGGTATTCCTCGGCCAGCTGCCCGTAGGTTTCCGCGTTTTCCTTCTCCTTGCGGAACGCCTTGACGGCGCGGATGCCGGTCATGGTTTCCACAAAGTGCACGATCAGCCGGGCGGACACCACCCGGGATTCCCGGAAGACAATCTGGGAGTGCTTCTGGTACCAGCGGGCCAGGAAGAACATGGGAACGCCGGCGGCCAGGACCAGCAGCCCGCTGCGCCAGTCCAGGGCGAAAACGGTGACGGCCGTGAAGATCATGAACAGCAGGCCCGATGCCAGCGAACTCACGCCCGAGTCAAGGAGCTCACGCAGGGCTTCAAGGTCGGAGGTCTGCCGGGCGATGATCCGCCCGGACGTGTATTTTTCGTGGAATTCCAGGCTGAGCCGCTGCGTATGGCGGAATACCCTGACCCGGAGGTCCAGCAGCATGGACTGGCTGAGCCTGGCGGTGGACGTGACGTACAGGGCCGTGAGCCCCGCCGTCGCGATGGCTGCCAGGAGGTAGGCGACGCCGGTGAAGACCAGCGGAAGGTTATCCCCGGCCTGCAGGGAAGGCAGGGCGTGGTCGATGCCGAAGGCGATGAGCGCCGGACCGGCAACCCGCGCGGCCTGGGAGAGGACCACCATGGCGATGGTCAGCCAGAACCGCACCCGTACGGGACGGATGAGGGAGCGCAGCAAGGCGAGCGACCGCCGTCGTACTGCCCGGCTGTCGCTTTTGCTGAGGTGGGCGTTGTCCTCATTGGCCGTGCCGAACGTTGCCGTGCTCATCGGGTGACTTCCTCTGCCTGGTCCTCAAGCGCCGACAGTTCGGAGTCCAGGTCACGGGGTTCCCGGTCCAGGCTGGCGATGACGTAGCGGTAATGGTGGTTGCTTGCCAGCAGTTCCGTGTGGGTTCCGACGGCGGTGATCCGGCCTTCCTCAAGCAGCGCCACCCTGTCGGCGAGGGCCACGGTGGACGGCCGGTGGGCCACGATGAGGGTGGTGGTGTCCTTCAGCACTTCCCGCAGGCGGGTCTCCACGAGTTCCTCGGTGTGGACGTCCAGGGCGGACAGGGGATCGTCCAGGACCAGGACCCGCGGGCGGGCCGCGATGGCACGTGCCAGGGCGATCCGCTGCCGCTGCCCGCCGGAAAGGCTGAGCCCTTCCTCGCCGATCAGGGTGTCCACACCCTCTGGCAGCGAGTAGGCGAAATGCGCCTGTGCCACGTCGAGTGCTTCTTCCAGCACGTCGTCAGTCCGTTCGCGGGCGCCCAGCAGGACGTTGTCGCGGACCGAACTGGAAAACAGCGTGGTGTCCTCGAAGGCCACGCCCACGATCTGCCGGAGTTCCTCCACGTCGAAGTCCCGCAGGTCCACGCCGTCGATGGTGATGGCTCCTTCGGTCACGTCATAGAGCCGGGGGACCAGCTGGATCAGTGCGCTCTTGCCGCTGCCCGTGATGCCCACCAGGGCCATGGTTTCCCCGGGCCGGACGTCAAGGGTGATGCCCTTCAGGATGGGCTTGTCCGGTGCATCGTCGAACGCGAAGGAGGCGTTGCGGAACGTCAGGGAGCCTGCCAGCCGGACGGGACGCCGCGGTTCCGGGGGACTGGTGATGGTGTTTTCCGAGTCCATCACCTCGTAGTGGCGGTCGACGGCGGTCTTGGCGGTGAGTGCCATGGCCAGCAGCATCCCGGAGAATTCCACGGGGGAGGCCATCACGGCCGCGGTGGCGAAGAACGCCACCAGGGCGCCGATGTCCAGCTGGCCGCTGGCGCAGAGCATAACGCCGACCACCAGGCCGGCGCCGAGGGCGAGCTCGGGCAGGAGCGTGACCACCATGGTGAACATGGCCTGGTGGCGGGCCTTTTCGATCTCGGTCTGCCGGAGTTCCTCAGCCTGTTCGTTGAAGTTTTCGAGGGCCTCCCTGCTCCGGCCGAAGGCTTTCAGGACGCGGATGCCATGAACGGATTCCTCCACCGTGGTGGCAAGGTCGCCGGCCTGGTCCTGGCT
The DNA here is from genome assembly GCF_003367205.1 of Arthrobacter sp. RT-1. NCBI lineage: Bacteria > Bacillati > Actinomycetota > Actinomycetes > Micrococcales > Micrococcaceae > Arthrobacter > Arthrobacter sp. RT-1. The sequence continues at coordinate 139,151 of NZ_QRGQ01000009.1, read as the reverse complement.
GCGGCGGGCGACCTTGCTGAAGCGGGTCCGGAAGCGGAAGCTGTACGCCATGATGGGCACGGCGGCGGCCAGGAAGATGAGGGCCAGCTGCCAGCTCATGGCAAACATGACCGAGATGCCGATGATGACGGTGAGGGTGGTGACCACCAGCATGATGGCGCCGAAGGCCATCCAGCGGCGCAGGAAGTTCAGGTCCGTCATGGCGCGGGAGAGCAGTTGGCCGGAGCCCCAGCGGTCGTGGAAGGAGACCGTGAGGTCCTGCAAATGGCCGTAAAGTGACACCCGCATCCGGGTTTCCACGGTTGTGGCGGGATTGATCACGAACTGCCGGCGCAGGGCCACCAGTCCGGCTTCGGCCACGCCCAGGACCAGGATGATGCCCGCGGACATCCAGACCGCCTCGGTGGCGCCGCCGGACTTCAGTGATTCATTGACCAGGACGCGCAACACCTGGGGGATGGCGAGGGCAACAACGCTGGCCAGGAGCGCGCAGAGAAGCCCCAGCAGGAGCCGGGGAATGATGGGGCGGACATGGGGGTAGAGACGGCTGATGGATCTGAAAAATGGAGTTTGCTTGGCCATGCCCGCTTCTCAAGCTCTAAATCGAATGTAGTTTCCCGTAGCAACTACCCTATGCCATGGGGTGAGACGATTCACAGGGATCGAACCGGGTTTGGGTGCTTGCCCACTTATTGCAGTCCGTAATGGCCCTGCGGCCCCGGCGCTAGCTGGGGGAGGTGAGGGTCAGCAGGACCGCTTCGGGTTTGCAGGCGATCCTCACCGGGGCGAAGCGCGAGGTGCCGATGCCGCCCGAGACGTTCACCGGCGTCGTGCGTCCGTTGTTCTGCCAATCATTCAGGCCCTTGGCGCGCCACGTGGGGAGGTCGCAGTTGGATACGAGGGCACCGTAACCCGGGATGCACAACTGGCCGCCGTGCGTATGCCCCGCGAGCAGGAGGTCCGCCCCGTTCTCGGTGAAGTGGTCCAGCACCCGTTGATAGGGCGCGTGGATGACGGCCACCTTGAGGTGGTCGTTGGAGTCCTGGTTGATGGTTCCGCGGGGCCACCCTGCATAACGCTCACGGTTCAGGTGCGGGTCATCCACCCCGGAAAAATCGAAACGCATGCCGTTCAGGACCAGCGACTGGTGGCGGTTGGTCAGGTCAACCCAGCCGCCCATCCCGAAGCCCGAGCGCAGCCGCGGCCAGTCCAGCGGGACGGGCTTTGGCTTCACCTTTGACGGGCCAAGCAGGTAGGTGGCAGGGTTCTTCAGGCTCGGCGCGAAGTAATCGTTGGAGCCGGGGACGAAGACGCCCGGAAACTCCAGCAGCGGGCGGAGAGCGGCCAGGAGCGGATCCACCGCCTGGGCGTGGCTGAGGTTGTCTCCGGTGTTCACCACCAGGTCCGGTTCCAGGCCGGCCAAAGATTCCAGCCAGGCCGCCTTTTTCTTCTGGCCGGGTACGAAGTGGATGTCGCTCAGGTGAAGGATCCTAAACGGATTCCGGCCGGGAGGCAGGATGTCCAGGGTCTCTTCGCGGAGGACAAACTGGTTCTTTTCCCAGAGCCCGTAGCCGAACGCGGCCATTCCTGCGGCTGCCCCGGCTCCTGCGGTGACGGCAAAGCCGCGTCCGACGGTGCGGACGCGGCTGGCCAAGGTGGTCATGGTCATCGGCGGCTAGCCGTTCCCGTTTCCGTTGCCGTTCCCGTTGCTGCTGGGCTCAGGGGCGGGCTGCGTGGCGGCCGGCGAGGAGGGTGCCGGCGCCTGGGTGGCCTGGGGAGCCGTGGTGGCGGGTGTGGTGTTCCGCGTGGTTCCGCCGCCGCCCAGCAAGTTGCTCGGCGGCGCGGGGAACGGCTCGGTGCCGTACGCCGGGGCAATCCGGGTCATGAAGTTCGAGAACATGGGCCCGGCGATCATGTAACCATCGATCCCCTGGTAGAACTTGCCGTTGACGGTGACGTTCTGGCCTGGCCGCTGTTGGGACCCCAAGGCGTCACCGAACCAGGCAGCGGTTGCCAGGCCGGTGGTATGGCCAACAACCCAGGTGGAGCCGTTGTTGTTGGACGTACCGGTCTTGGCTCCGATGGGGAAGCTGGTGCGGGTGGAGATCCTGGGCTGGATCAGCGAGCCGGAGCCCCGGTTCAGCGTCTCCTGCAGCGCATAGTTGACGCCGCGGGCCACCTCGGGCTTGATCGCGTCCCGGCAGTTGGTGGACTGGGCGGGCAGGGTTGCCCCGGTCTGGTCCTTGACTGACGTGATGGCAATGGGCTCACAGTACTTTCCGTCATTGGCGAACGTGGCGAAGGCGCTGGCCATGGTCAGCGGGGCGGTCTGCGTGGAGCCCAGCAGGTTTGCCAGCGTGGACATGTTGATCTTCGGGTTCGGGTCGCCGTCAGCCGGGAGGCCGCCATGCAGGCCCACCGCGTCCACGATCTTCTGGATGCCGCAGAAGTCCAGCTGGGCCGCGGACGCAAAGGTCACGGTGTTGATGGAGTTGTAGAGGCCTTCAAGGACGGACAGGGGCCGGTACCACTGCGGCTCTGCGTTCTGCAGGTCGTCAGCGGCGCCGAGGCCCTTCTCGGCCGTGTTGTACGCGCCGGTGACCACGCCGCAGGAGTTGCGCCAGCGGAAGTTCAGCGGGTACTTGCGCTGCGCGGCGTTGACCACGGTGTTCATGGACTTGCCCTCATTGAGCCACTGGGCGAACGTGAACGGCTTCATGGTGGAGCCCGGCTGTGCGCCGCCCAGTCCGTTGAGGTCGTTGCCGTCCTTGTCCAGCTTGTCCACGTTGAAGTTCACCTGCGAGTCGAAGGAGCCTTCGGCCGGCAGGAAGGTGGTGTTCTGGGCCATCGAGACGATCTTGCCCGAGTTGGGCTGCACGGAAACCATGGCCGCGCCCCACTTGTCCGGGTTTGCGCCGGCGGAGGCGTTGACCTGTTCTTGGGCCGCAGCCTGGGCGCTCGGGTCGAGGGTGGTGGTGATGGTCAGGCCGCCGCCGTAGATGAGGCGCTTCCGCTCATCCAGTTCCGCGCCGTAGGCGGGGTTGTTCTCCAGCAGGTGGAGCACGTAGTCACAGAAGTACGGGGCGGTGGAAGCGTACGCGCAGCCCTGCTTGGGCTGCGTCACCTTGGTTTCCACGGGGGTGGCAACGGCGGCGTCGTAGTCCGCCTGGGTGATCTTGCCCTGGTCCCGCATGAGTCCCAGCACCAGGTCGCGGCGCTGCTTGGAGCTCTCCGGATTGCTGATGGGGTCGAACGCGGACGGGCTGTTGACCAGCCCGGCGAGCAGCGCAGCCTGGGGGAGTGTCAGGTCCTTGGAGGAGGTGCTGAAGAAGAACCTGGAGGCGGCTTCGATGCCATAGGCGTCACGGTTGAAGAACACGATGTTCAGGTAGCCCTCAAGGATCTGCTCCTTGCTGAACTCCTTCTCCAGGGCGATGGCCAGCTTCATCTCGCGGAGCTTGTCGCCCACGCCCTTGTTGACACCGTTGAGCTTGATCTGGTCCTCGTTGCCTTCGGCGGCGAGGTTGGCGTTGAGGACGTTGTTCACGTACTGCTGCGTGATGGTGGAGGCGCCCTGCCGGTTGCCGCGCGCGGTGCTCACCAGCGCGCGGAGAATACCGGTGGTGTCCACACCGCCGTGGTCATAAAAACGGCTGTCCTCGACGGCGATGACAGCCTCTTTCACGAACGGCGAAATCTGGTCCAGGGCAACCTTGGTGCGGTTCTCCGTGTAGACGCTGGCGATCTCGCTTCCGTCAGCCGCCAGGATCCTGGTGGTCTGGTTGGGCGGATCAACCTTCAGCTCCGCCGGAAGTGTGTCGAAGAACTCGATGGAACCGCTTGCTGCGCTGCCCGAAACGGCGGCCGCCGGGACCAGCAGGCCAGCTACCAGGACACCACAAATCGCACTCACGCCAAGGAAAACGAGGATCTTTCCGAGGGTGGTGGCAGTATCGAATAAGGGGTTCTTACGAGTCGCCATGTTTTCCACTTTACCGGCAAGGACTAGTCTTTCTCTCATGACCAAATGGGAGTACGCGACGATTCCGCTCATTATTCACGCCACAAAGCAGATCCTGGACCAGTGGGGAGAGGACGGCTGGGAGCTCGTCCAGGTCGTCCCCGGACCTGACGGAAACGGCCTGGTTGCCTACCTTAAGAGGGAGAAGCAGTAGTAATGAGCACCCCCGCAGAAGCCCAGTCCGGCACGGCCGCAGCCCCTGTTTCCGCAGTTGAGCAGCGCCTTGCCGAACTGGGAATCACCCTTCCCGAGGTGGCTGCCCCGGTGGCCTCTTACGTGCCGGCAGTGATCTCCGGCAGCCACGTCTACACCTCCGGGCAGCTGCCCTTTATTAACGGCAAACTCGAAGCTACCGGCAAGGTTTCGGCGGGCAGTGAGGCCTTCGCCGACGAGCCCACTGTTTCCCCGGAAGACGCCCAGCGCTACGCCGCTGTGTGCGCCGTCAACGCACTGGCCGCCGTCAAGAGCGTGATCGGGGACCTGGACCGCATCACCCGCATCGTCAAGGTGGTGGGCTTCGTTTCCTCGGAGGCGTCCTTCACCGGACAGCCCGCCGTCATCAACGGCGCCTCCGAACTGCTGGGACGCGTCCTTGGCGACGCAGGCCAGCACGCCCGTTCCGCCGTCGGCGTTGCTGTCCTTCCGCTCGACTCTCCTGTGGAAGTCGAACTGATCGCCGAATTCAGCTAAGGCCGGTCGCTTCCCTTGCCTCACCTCGCCCGACGCCTTTTTGCACTTCCCCAGGATCTCGAAGGGGCAGCGCACAGCTGGCTTGAACACGGCGAACGGACTCCACGGGCTGCGCGCCTGGCGTCGTCCGTGGTCCTTTTACGGGATTCCCCCACCGGCCTGGAAACCTGGCTGGCTTACCGGCCAGGTTCCTCGCCGCTGGGGGTTCTTGCATTCCCCGGCGGGTCGCTTGATGCCGCCGACGACGACCCCGTCGGGTGGCTGGGCCCGTCACCGCAGCATTGGGCTGAGCAGATGGGAACGGACGACGTCGGGCTGGCGCGCCGCCACGTGGTGGGCGCCATCCGGGAACTTTTCGAAGAGACGGGCGTGCTGCTGGCGGGGCCGGACATGTCCAGTACCGTCGAAGCCACGTCCACCGCCGACTGGATGCGTGCCCGCATTGCCGTCGCCGAACAGGAGAAGACGTTTACGCAGGTCCTGGAAAAGCGGGGGCTCCTGCTCCGGACCGACCTGCTGAAGTCCCTGGTCAACTGGCGCAGCCCGGACTTCGCGCACCGCAGGTTCGACACCCGTTACTTCGCGGCCACCGTGCCGCTGGGCCAGGAGCCCACCCTCCTGGAAGGCAAGGGCGTCTGGGGCAGGTGGGTGAACGCCGCAAGGATTATCGAAGACCGTGATACCACCGCGCTCGGCGACGAAGTGGGCCAGGAGAACACGGTGGGCCGGACCCTCGGCGAGCTCCTCGTGCCTGGCTCCGAGATCATGCTTGAAAAGATGGCCTCGGCCAACGGCTGCATCGCCTACCTGAGTTACAAGCGCAAAGCCCACGTCTACCAGCCCAGCCTTGTCCAGGAGGACGGCAGGCTCCTCCTCGAGGTGGAGGCGGCGAAGACCACACCCGGCGATCCCCAGCGCGAACGCTAAAGGCTAGATTTTAGGGAGCGTGGAGTAGGGGCGGCTGGGAAGCACCCCCGCAGTCCAGGGCCGGATAGAAGGCTCCAGCGGAATCTGGCCGCGGCCGTCGCGGATCACCAGGGCCACCGTCCCGGCAATGGCAGCCAGGGACGCCAGGCCCAGCAGGATCAGGAAGACCGCCAGGGCCACAGACATCGCTATGCACCTCTAGGCTCAATTTTACCGCCGCTTCGGTGGCTGAGCAGTCGAAACTGAAGCACGTTCCGGTGGTTGAGCTTGTCGAAACCCTATTCACGACGCGGCCTGCTGTGATTCGCCGACAGCCCGGGCAACGTGCCATACGTTCCGGCAATCAGCGCTTCCCGTTTGGCGCGGCTCCAACCCTGGACCTGTTTCTCCCTGGCGAACGCTTGGTCGATACGGCTAAATTCTTCGAACCATATGAGTTCGACAGGGCGTCGACGCCGGGTATAAACGGCTCCTGCACCTGTCTGGTGTTGTGCGAGGCGAACTTCGATGTTTGTTGTGCTGCCTACGTAATAGGACCCGTCAGAGCATCGGAGCATGTAGGTGAATGGCATGGGCCGATTCTCCTGCGCCTGGACTGTCTAGAGGAGGGACAGAGGCGGCTATGTGGAAAGGCACTTGGGTTTCGACAGGCTCAACCACCGAACGGCATGCAGAAGGCCGCCCCGAGGGGCGGCCTTCTGCAGTGCTTAGCGGGAGCGCTGGCGGAGGCGCTGCATGTCCAGGATGACTACGGCGCGGGCCTCCAGGCGGAGCCAGCCGCGCTGGACGAACTCGGCGAGGGCCTTGTTCACGGTTTCGCGGGAGGCGCCCACCAGTTGGGCCAGCTCTTCCTGCGTAAGCTCGTGGGCCACCAGGACACCGTCGGTGGCGGGGCGGCCAAAGCGGTCGGCCAGGTCCAGCAGTGCCTTTGCGACGCGGCCGGGAACGTCGGAGAACACCAGGTCCGAGAGGGAGTCGTTGGTGCGGCGCAGGCGGCGGGCCAAAGCCTGCAGGAGCTGGGCCGAAACCTCGGGGCGGGTGCGGAGCAGGTTGTTCAGGCTCTCGTTCTTCAATCCGGCCAGGCGGGTCTCGGAGACCGCGGTTGCCGTGGCGGTGCGGGGGCTGGGATCGAACAGCGCCATTTCGCCGAACAGTTCACCCGGGCCGAGGATGGCCAGGAGTGATTCGCGGCCGTCCGGGGAGGTGCGTCCCAGCTTCACCTTGCCGGAAACGATGAAGTAAAGCTGGTCACCCTGGTCGCCCTCGCGGAAAACAGATGCGCCGCGGGAAAGGTCCACCTCGGTGAGCTCGTCCGTCAGCAGACGGAATGCGTCGTCGTCGAGCGTGGCGAAAAGGGGTGCTCGGCGCAGTACCTCGATGTCCATAAAATCTCCTGAGTAAAAGTATCGGCTGTGGCGCTTGTGCCATTGTTTCAGAATTTTCAAGGTTCTGTGACGAACTTGGCAGCCGAAACGCCCCTATGACGGGCCCAAACGGTGCGATCGGACGCATTTCACCGGCCCGTTACGGCCCGTCCGGGAGCGCCATGCGGGTGCCCGGCGGCACAAGCAAACCCACAGATGATTGTCAGCCACCGCCATTAGAATGAGGTTTCAACTGTTTATAAGGAGCCTTCGTGGTCGGCTTGACTGTCCTGGACCTGATCTTGATCCTGGCCCTGCTGTCCTACCTGGTCTACGGCCTCCGCAACGGCTTCCTCGTGACGGCGGGCGGCATCGCCGGTTTTGCTGCCGGCGCCGTGGCGGCCTTTTTCGCTGTTCCCCTGGTCAGCGGCTTCGTTGAGGACTCCGGATGGAGGCTGACCGCCATCGTGGCGGCCGCCGTCGTCCTGGTGGTCCTGGGGCATGGCCTGGGCACCATGGTGGGCCGGCAGATACGCGGCGCTATGCGGATCCGGCCCCTGCGGGCAGCGGACCGGCTGGTGGGCGGCGCCGCCAATGTTGTGGTTTCCGCGCTGGTCATGTCCATGCTCGCGTTCAGCATCAGTTCACTGGGTGTGCCGCTCGTTTCCCAGCAGCTGGCGGAATCCAAGGTCATCCGGTTCATCGACGGGCTGACCCCCACCCCGGTCAAGGCCACCATGGCGCAGCTGCGCTCGGCAGTTATTGGCAACGGAATTCCCACCCTCATTGAGGGGCTGGAACAGGGCCCTGTAGTTCCCGTGCCCAATGCCAGCACTGACACCCCTGCCTTGAACAGGGCGGCCGAGTCCGTCCTGAGAATTGCGGGCACGGCCTACGAATGCGGGCAAAACCAGACCGGCACCGGCTTTGTGGTTTCCGAGGATCGCGTGGTGACGAACGCGCACGTTGTGGCGGGCGTGTCGCAGCCGGTGGTGGAATTGCCCGACGGCGGCGCGATGCCGGGCCGCGTGGTCTACTTCGACACCAAGCATGACCTCGCGGTACTGGCCGTGGAGGACCTGCCGTCGCAGCCGCTGCCACTGAGCACAGACCTGCCCGGGGGCAGCCCGGCGGCTTTCGCCGGCTACCCGCACGGCGGTCCCTTCCAATCGAAGCCGGCCACCGTGCAGGACATCACCACCGTGCTGGTCCCCGACATCTACGGCAGCAACCCGACCCCGGAGGAGATCTACCGGCTGGCCGGCGACGTGCAGCCGGGTAATTCCGGCGGGCCGCTGCTCACAACGGACGGCCAGGTGGCGGGCGTCATCTTCGCCAAGGCCACCTCGGACACGGACATGGGCTTCGCCATCACCATGGATGACCTGAATCCGGTCGCCGCGCAGGCCCCGGCGCTGACGTCGCCTGTTTCCTCCGGGCAGTGCATCCAGAAATAGCCAGCCCGCGCAGGTGGCGAATCAGCCTGGCAGGTTTACTGATGCCTGCGGCAAGGCTTCGGCGGCGCCATCAGCGACCGTGACAATGCCAAGGCCGCTGTCCCTGACGGCTTTCATGGCGGCATCGAGTACGGCGGTGTCCGTGGTGTAGACGCCGCCGCCGATGTTTTCGCCCACTTCGTGGTAGCCCAGGATCAGCCAGGAGTTGTAGAACTTGGCGGAATTGATCCACCCCTGCACGGTTGCCGTGGTGGTGGTGGCGTCAACGAACTTCACCCTCAAGTTATAGGGGTCATAGTTGAGGCGGGTGTTGAAGCCGGAGTCGTCCGTCCCGTCGTCGTCATAGGCCCGCTGGTTGGAGTAGACCTGCCTGATGGCCGCCAGGGTTGCGTCGTTGTATTCGGCATAGGGCGAGGCGAAGCTGGTGGCCGCCGCCGGTCCGAACAACTGCCGCAGCGTAGCCTGGCTTTCCCTCAGCTCCGCATCGAGCTGGCCGGCCGGGACCTCGCGAAGGTGCGCGTGCGTCACAGAGTGGGACGCGATCTCATGGCCGCGGTCCGCAAAGTCCTGGATCTGCTCCTGCGTCATGTACGTGGGCTGTTCGTCAATGGCTCCGGAGTGGATGTACATGGTGGCCGGAATTCCATACTTGTCCAGGATGGGCAGCGCATTCCGGTGCTGGCTGGCCCAGCCGTCGTCGAACGTGACGCTGACCATGCCGCGGCTGAAGCCGGCATCCCCGGTGAAGCCGCCGAGGGTAAGCACCAAAAACACGGACGTCAGCAGAACAAAAAGTTTTCGCATTGGGCACCCCGAAGGCCTGGCACGTGCACCGGCGGATCGGTCGTGGATCCGCTTATTTTATGTATCGGGACGAGGTCCCTTACTGCAGCCCTAACAGCCGCATTGTCCGCCCTGGCCGGGCTCCCCGGCGTAAACGAATAGTATTCTGCGCGTGCTTTTGGGGTCGAGGGCCTGGGCTACCCAATCCCAAAGAAGGGGAGTTCCCGCCGGCCTGCCCCACATCCGGCCCGGGATGCAGGTATGGCAAGGGCAAACTTCGAGTACTTCCTACAGATGCCCGCGTCCGCTGGTGCTTCTACTGTTGTGCGGAAGCAAGGCGGCAACCCGGGAGGAAGGAAGCCATGTCAACTGGTATCCAGGCACCCGGGCGGGACCGGTACCTGGATACCCTGCGTGCGGTGGCACTGGCCCGGGTGGTTGCCTTCCACAGCTTCTCGGGTGCCGTCTGGATGAGCCTCGTGTTTCCCTCAATGGGCGTGATGTTCGCCCTGGCAGGGGCCCTGATGGCCCGTTCGCTGGACCGGCCCGCTGCGGGGGTCCTGAAAAGCCGGGCCCGGCGGCTGCTGCTTCCGCTCTGGCTCTACGCCGTCACCGTGCTGGGCCTGCTGTTCCTCACGGGCTGGCGGCCATGGCAGGAGGAGGAAGGCTATTGGCTGGACCTTGCTTTGTGGTTCGTCCCGGTGGGCACCCCGCCGTTCCCGGAAAGCGCGGGAACAAATGGCGTCCTGACCGACTCCTCATGGGGTTTCCAGGCCGAGGAGATCCTGTGGTACATCCGGGCCTACTTCTGGTTCATGCTGCTGTCACCGCTGCTGCTCAAGGCGTTCCGCCGGTTTCCCTGGGTTACCTTGCTGGCCCCGCTTGGACTTCTGGCTGTCCTGACCCTTGAAAACGCGGCATTGCCGGAATGGGCGAACAATCCCGTCACCGACTTCATCACCTTCGGTTCGTGCTGGGTCCTCGGCTTCGCCCACCACGATGGCCTGCTGCGCAAACTGCGGTTCCCTGTCGTGGTGGTCCTTGCCCTGGCCCTCATGGTGCTCGGACTCGCCTGGGCGGCCACCCACCCGAGCGAGGAAGGCTGGAACCTGAACGAGATCCCGCTCGCCCAGGCCCTGTGGTCCTTGGGGTACTGCGCGGTGCTTTTGCGGCTTTCCCCGGTCTGGCCGGCGTTGCCCGGGCGGATGAAGATCCTCGACGGCGTTGTAACGCTCGTCAACAACCGGGCCATCACCATCTACCTGTGGCACAACCTGCTGCTCGTCGCCGCGGTCCCGCTCATTGACCTGGGCTGGGAAAACCCGGTCCTCAGCGAGGCCTTTCCTTGGCTGCTGGAAAGCGACTGGCTGCTGTTCCTCATGGTCTGGCCGCTCCTGGGAGCCGCCATCCTGTGCGTGGGCTGGGTGGAAGACCTCGCCGCAGGCAGGACACCACGGCTTTGGCCCGCAGGGGCCGGAACACGCAGCTAGAGGACTTCGCCCAGGTAGTCGATGGCCAGCCGGTACCCGGTGACGCCTGCGCCCACGATGACCGCGGCGCACACGGGCGAGAGGTACGAATGGTGCCGGAATTCCTCGCGCTGGTGGACGTTGGTGATGTGCACCTCGACGGCGGGAAGCTGCACGGCGGCGAGGGCGTCACGGAGTGCCACGGACGTGTGGGTAAAAGCGCCGGCGTTGATCACGATGCCCGCGGCCGTGCCCCGGGCCGCGTGGATGACATCCAGCAGGACGCCTTCATGGTTGGACTGGACACATTCCACGTCGAAGCCATGGGCCTTCGCTGCGGCGGCGGCCAGCTGCTCCACGTCTGCGAGGGTTGAGGTGCCGTACTTTTCCGGCTCGCGGGTGCCCAGGAGGTTCAGGTTGGGGCCATTGATCACAAGGATGGTGCCGCGGCCGGCGTCGACGGCGGAGGAGGCTTCAGTCATGCAGGCAAATCTATCGTCGGAGCTACAGCCAAAAGAAACGCGGGGTCACTTGGTGCCCGTTCCGGCGTTCGGAATGGGCGCTAAATGACCCCGCGTTGCTTGGAAACGCCGGGACAGAGCACTCGCCTGCTAGAGGGCAGTGACCTTCAACAGCAGCGCGTGCTCGGGGTTGAGGATGGGCATGGGAAGCCCCACCTCGGCAAGGAACCTGCCGCTTGCCGCCGCACCGTCGGACAGCCACGCCGGCGGCTGGACCTGGGTGAAGGTGTGCACGTAGTCGGCGTCGCCCGGCGCGGGGAAGATTGCCTCCACCCGGTAGCTGCGTTCCGCATCCAGGCCGGGGAGTCCAACCCGCCCGGGTTCCTCGGCCGCGGAGGTGCGGGGGCTGACCAAAGCGAACAGGGCCGCCGTCGTGCCTTCTGCAACTGTCGTGCCGGCAGCAGCAACACCGTGCAGCAGGAGCGCGTCGGAAGCGACGTCGGCGTGGACCCGGCGGCCGCTGTGGATCAGGTCCCGGTGCTCCTTGTACAGGCCCACGAGGCGCCGCAGTTCCTCACGCTCCTCGCCCTGCACGCTGCGGACGTCCCACTCCATGCCGAAGTGGCCGAATAGGGCGGTAATGGCGCGGAAGGACAAATCGTGCGTCCGGGCCGTGGTGTGGGACGTGGTGGGGCCGATGTGGCTGCCCACCAGCTCCGGAGGGACCACGGCGCCGGTCCAGCGCTGGATGGTCTGCCGCTCCAGCGCATCGTTGCAGTCCGACCCCCAGATCCGGTCGGTCCGTTCCAGGATGCCCAGGTCCACCCGGGCGCCGCCGGAGGAGCAGCTTTCAATCTCGACGCCGGGGTGCGCCTTGCGGAGCTCGTCGAACAGGCGGTACGCGGCGAGGGTCTGTTCGTGGACCGAGGAGCGGCCGGCGTGGCCGTGCTCCAGCAGGTCCCTGTTCTGGTCCCATTTGAGGTAGCTGATGTTGTTGCCGGCCAGGAGCGCGTCGATGCGGTCGTAGATGTACTGCCAGGCCTCAGGGTTGACCAGGTCGATGATGTGCTGGTTGCGCCATTCCAGGGGCAGCCGGCCGCCGTCCTTGTGCTGGATGGCTGAGGGGCCAACGATCCAGTCCGGATGCGCCCGGGCAATGTCCGAGTCCAGGTTGACCATTTCCGGTTCCACCCACAGCCCGAACTCCATCCCGCGGGAGGTCACGGCCTCGATCAGCGGCGTCAGGCCGTTCGGCCACAGGGTCTCATCGACGTACCAGTCACCGAGGCCGGCCTGGTCGTTGCGGCGGCCGCGGAACCAGCCGTCGTCGAGCACGAAGCGCTCCACACCGAGATCGGCGGCGGATTCGGCGAGTTCGATCAGCGTGTCCAGGTTGTGGTCGAAGTACACCGCCTCCCAGGTGTTCAAGACCACCGGGCGGGGCTTGCCGGCGGGCAGGCCGGTGGACGCGGCGGGGAGCACGTGATGCGGACGGGACCGGAACCAGCTGTAGAAGGCGTCGGTGATCCCGTCCAGCCCTGATTCCGAGTAGGCGGCGAACAGTGCCGGGGTGGTGTAGCTGCCGCCCGGTGCAAGGACCACCTCGGCGGGGCCCAGGAGCTCCGAGCCGCCGATCATGGTCCGGCCGTCGCCGATGGTGTCCGCGAACTGCTCATGGTTGCCGCTCCAGGCCAGGTGGGTGGCCCACACCTTGCCGTGGCGGTTGCCGAAACCCGGGGTGCCGGCGGCGAACAGCAGGGAGGAATCGTGGCCCGTGCGGCCGTGCCGGCCGGTCCGGACCCAAGTGCCCTGCTGGATGGCCCGCCGCTGCGGATGGCGCTCGCGGCACCAGCGGCCGGTCAGGTCCAGGAGTTCGACGGCGTCCGGCGCCACCGGGAGGACGGTGGCCAGTTCGTCCACCTGGAAGGGGGTGGTGCCCTCGTTGGTGACGGTGTGGCGCAGTTCCAGCAGGCCGCCGTCGTGCAGCGTCAGGTTGGACGAGACGCTGATGCCGGTATCGGCGTCGGCCTGGACAATCCGTGCACTGGAGCCCTCTGAGGTGGCCGAGGTAGTACGGAGGCGGGAGGAGAAGTCCAGGCCGGAGCCGCCGTCGGTGATCCGGGAGCCACGCAGGGCGGGACGGCCGCGCCAGGAGGAGGAAGCCTGGGGGAGCAGGCCGGCGGGGACGCGGGCGTCGATGGCGGAGTGCGGAACGGGGCTGGTCAGGATGGCCAGGTCCGGCAGGGTGGCACCGAGGTCGGCGCCCCAATGGATGACCTCAGCCTCCCCGCTGTCGAAGCTGATCACCAGGCTGGTGCCGGCGGAACGGAGGTGCAGGGGATCCATAGGAAAGTCTCTTTCATCGTTTGTGCTGTGCGCCGGAAGACGCGGTACGGAGTGTTTTGGTAGCCGGGAAGGGGTGGCCGGATGCCGCCGCCGCGAGGATGGGACGGCGGCATCCGGCCCGGTGGCTGCGACCACAAACGCAGCCACGGATTGGGATGGCGAAGCAGTGCCTACTTGAAGAGGGCGTTGACCTGCTCATTGGCCTGGGTGAGGGAGCTGGCGGGCGCCTTGCCGGAGACCACGGCGTCCATGGCGGGCTCCATGATGCCCTTGACCTTGGCGGTGTTGTCCGTGATGGGGTACAGGAATGTGGTCTTGTCCTTGACGTGCTCCGTGAACGCGGTGACATCCACACCCTTGGCCTTGAAGGCTTCAGCGGCCTTGTCCGAGGACGCCTTGAGTGCGGGGAAGACCACGGCGTTGGAGGCGACGACATCCTGGCAGTCGGCGGACGCGAGGTATTCGACCCATTTGATGGCTGCGTCCTTCTTTTCGGTCCCGGCCCAGATGGAATCTGCCAGGCCGTTGAACATCGACGCGCGCTCGCCTTCGGGGCCAACGGGGGTGGGGGCGATGCCCACCTCAATGCCCTTGTAACCGGTGTACTGGCCGATCATCCAGGATCCGTGCGCGTTGATGGCGGACTTGCCGGCCGCGAAGGTGTCCGCCATGGCCGCGCCCACGGTGGTCTCAAGCTTGGGCATGTAACCCTTCCCGGCCAGCCCTGCGAACCAGTCCATGCTCTCCTGGAACTTGGCGTCGTCGTAGTTGTACTTGGTGCCCCACGGGTTCTTGTCCGTGTGGGACCAGCCGGTGGTGTTCGTCAGGTAGCTCCACTCCGTCTGGCCGGAGGAGTCGCCGCCGCCATTCAGGCCCAGCCCGTAGACGTCGACGTTGTTCTTGTCGAAGCCTGGCTCATCGCCGCGTTTTCCGTTTTTGTCCACGGTGAGGTGGGCGATGACCTTCTCGTAGGTGCCGCCGTCTTCGGGGTTCCAGGTGAGGTCCTTCATCTGGTCCTCGGTGATCCCGGCGCCGGCCAGCATGGCCTTGTTGTAGAACAGGCCGATGGTGTCCCAGTCCTTGGGCAGGCCGTAACGCTTGCCGTCCTGGCCCACCCAGAGGTCTGCAAGGCCCTCGTTGTAGGCGGAGAGGTCCACATTGTCTTTTTCGACGGCGTCGTCGATGGCCAGCAGCTGGTTGTTCTCTGCCAGTTCGCCGTAGCGGCCCAGGTGGTTGGTGAAGACGTCCGGTGCGGTGCCGCCCACGAAGCCGTTGGTCAGTGTGGACCAGTAGTCGTCCCAGCCGCGCTGGGTGATCTTGACCGTGATGTCAGGGTTGGCCTTCGTGAAGTCGTCAGCACACTGCTGATAGGCGGGGAGCTGGTTGGCATCCCAGAGCCAGTAGCTGATCTCGCCCTTGGCGGCTTCTTCTGACGAGGATCCGCTGCAGGCAGACAGGGAGAGTGCCACAGCTGCGGCGACGGCAACGGCGCCGAGGGATTTCTTCATGGTTCTACTTTCCGTTCGGGGGTATTGGCGGGAGGTGGGATTGCTTATTTGATGCCGGAGAAGCCGATGGAGTTGACGATCTTCTTGCCGAAGGCCGCGAACAGGATCAGCACCGGCAGGGCCGAGATAAGGGTTGCCGCCATGAGGCCGGACCAATCCGGCGCGCCCTGCGGCGACTGGGACTTGAAGACGCCGAGCCCCACCTGGAGGACCCGGACGTCGTCCTGGGAGCCGACCAACAGGGGCCAGAAGTATTCGTTCCACTGGCCGATGAAGGTGAGCAGCGCCAGGGTGGCGATGGGGGCTGCGGCGTTGGGAAGCACAATCTGGAAGAAGATCCGGAGGTGCTTGGCGCCGTCGAGCATGGCCGCTTCCTCCACCTCACGGGACATGTTCAGGAAGAACTGGCGGAGGAAGAAGATGGCGAACGGCGTCATGAAGACGTACGGCAGGACCATGCCGAGCATCGTGTTGAGCAGGTCCAGGTTCTTGATCAGCAGGAAGTTGGGGAGCGCCGTGAAGATCGGCGGGACCAGCATGGTGCCGAGGAAGAGGCTGAAGACTGCATTGCGGCCCTTCCAGCGCAGCCGGGCGAAAGCGTAGGCGGCCATCGCGCTGAAGAACACGGCGCCGGCGGTGGTGATGGAGGAAAAGATGATCGAGTTCCGCAGGTAGAGCCAGAAGTCGATGGCGGCACCCGAGCCGCCTTCGGCCACGGCTTCCGCCGGTGACTGCAGCCCGAAGACCCGTTTGAAGGCGCCGAAGGTGAACTCCGCCGGCAGCAGGCTGGCGGCGCTGGAAGCCAGGGCATTGTTGGTGGACAGTGCGGTCCTCAGCACCCAGAGGAAGGGCAGGACGGAGACGGCGATGGCGAGGACCAGGAGGGCCCACGCGCCGGCACGGCGGGCGTTGAACGGACGACGGCGGCGGGTTCCGGCCGGCAGCGTTGCGCGGCTTGCGGTGGTGGTCATGCGGGACTCCTAGTCCAGGTCCGATTCGTTGCCCTTGAGGAACTTCATCTGGATGAAGGCCACCAGGGCGAGGATGAGGAAGAGAATGACGGCGATGGCGGATCCGTAGCCGAAGTCCGACTCGGTGAAGGCGCGCTGGTAGATGTAGTACTGGATGACGCGGGTAGCGTTGACCGGGCCGCCTGCGGTGGTCACTGCAACGGTGTCGAAGACCTGGAAGGAACCGATCACCGTCACCACGAGGACCAGGACCAGGACCGGGCGCAACAACGGGATGGTGATTTTCCGGAAGGTCTGGAATGCTGAGGCGCCGTCCAGTTTGGCCACCTCATAAACGTGGCCCGGGATGGCCTGCAACCCGGCAAAGATCAGCAGTGCCGTGTAACCCATATGGCGCCAGGTATTGATCAGGGCCTGGGTGGGAATGGCCCACTCCTCGCTGCCGAAAAAGGCGACCCGGGGCAGCCCGCTCCACTCGATGAACTGGTTCACTACGCCGATCTGGTAGTCCAGCATCCAGAACCACAACAGTGCGGCGATGACGTTGGACATCAGGTACGGCAGCAGCAGTGCCCCGCGGATGATCGTGGACTTTGCCACCTGGTGCATCAGGAGGGCCAGGCCCAGGGCCAGGGCCGTCTGGAGGAGGATGTTCAGGAAGACGTACTGTCCTGTAACGGCGAGGGAATTCCAGAACAGCGGATCCTTGGCGATGGCCGTGTAGTTGTCCAGGCCGATCCATTCCGGATCGCCGAGGATGTTGTATTCCGTGAAGCTCAGGTAGATGCCGCGGATGGTTGGCACGACGTAGAAAAAGACGAACCCGATGAGCGCCGGGGCGATGAAGAGCAGTGCGATCCTGAGGTCCCCGAACCGGCGGTAGCTTCCTAGCGGCTTGGGCGAAGCCGCTGCCGGCGACGCCGCTCTGGGGTGTTTGGCAAGGGTGGTCATCTTCGACCCTTTCCTGACTGTGATGTGAATAACAACTGCGATGTAATCTACACGAGTAGATTTGCGGCGGCAAGCTTTTGTTTTTCCTCGGAGGTAAAAGCCATTTTCCGCTTGATGGTGTGTTGACTCGAGTAGATGCAGGTGTAACACTGGCCTTCCCGAAGGACAGCGCTTGCCCGGTGCTGCCAAAACTTCCCGGAAGGAAGACAATGACGTTCTCAATCGGCGTAGTAGGAGCCGGCCAGTTTGGCAGCCAGTTCGCCCACCTGTTCAACCTCCACCCCGGCGTCAGTGCCGTCCACGTGGTGGACGAGCTTCCGGAGCGGGCTGCGGAAGCGGTGGACCGCTATGGGCTGGCCGGGTCACAGGCAAGCTTTGAGGAGCTCCTGGCCTCCGACGTCGACGCCGTGGCCATCTTCACCCAGCGCTGGACGCACGGTCCGCTGGTGGAGCAGGCCCTCCGCGCCGGCAAGCACGTGTACTCGGCCGTCCCGATGGCTGTTTCCGAGGACGAGATTGCCCGCATCATCGAGGCTGTCCGTGACACCGGGCTGGTCTACATGATGGGGGAGACCAGCTACTACAACCCCGCCACCGTCTATGCGCGCAAGCAGCTCGCTGAGGGGAAGTTCGGCCGGATTTTCTATGCCGAAGGCGACTACGTCCACGACATGGACCTGGGCTTCTACGAGGCCTACCAGTACAGCGGCGGGGACCGCTGGAAGGAAACGGCCAGCTACCCGCCCATGCTCTATCCAACCCACGCCGTGGGCGGAGTACTCGGTGCCGTTCCCGCCCATGCGGTCAGCGTCAGCTGCGTCGGAGTCAGGGATGACCGCAACGACGGCGTCTTTGACAAGGACGTCAGCATGTTCGGCAACGACTTCTCCAATGCCACGGCCCTCTTTGAGCTCAACGACGGCGGGGTCATGCGCACCAATGAGATGCGCCGGGTGGGCTACCCCTCACACATCCGGGAGTCCCGGTTCCGGTTCTTCGGCACCGAGGCCAGCTTCGAACAGCTCGCGAAAGTCACCGTGTGGCAGGACAAGCGCAACGTCCACGACATCTCCGAGCAACTCGAGACCCGGCCCAGCATTTCCCTGGACGACCCGTCGCTCGCCAACGTGGCGCCCGAGCTGAGGGATGCCTTCGTCTCCGGCCTGGCACCGGTCCACGACCCGGAACGGCTTCCGCAGGAGTTCCGCGGCGCGCCGAACGGGCACGAGGGAAGCCACCACTTCCTGGTGGATGACTTCGTCACGGCCGTCAACAACCGCACCCTGCCGCCGGTGAACGCCTGGGTGGCAGCCCGCTTCACCCTGCCCGGAATCGTGGCGCACCAGTCAGCTTTGCAAAGCGGCGCACGGCTTCCCATCCGTGACTTCGGCGATGCGCCGGGTACTTGTACCTAACATGGACAGCATGACTTCTCCGGCAGCGCAGGCCACACGGGGCCCCGTGACCCGCAAGGACGTGGCGCGATACGCCGGCGTGAGCACCGCCGTCGTCAGTTACGTTGTCAACGGCGGGCCCAAGAAGGTGGCGCCTGCCACCGAAGCCAAGGTCCAGGACGCCATCCGCGTCCTGGGCTACCGTCCCAACGCGGCGGCCCGTGCGCTCAAGCTGGGCTCCAGCGAGACGCTCGGGCTTGTGGTTCCGGATATCTCCAACCCGTTCTTCTCGCTTTTCTCCCATGCCGTGGAGGACGCCGCGGCAGAACTGGGATACGCCCTGGTGTTGAGCAACTCCGACGGGAACCTCGCCAAGGAGCGGCGGAATATCCGCAACCTTGCCGCCCGGCAGGTGGACGGCGTGCTCCTGGCCAGCGTCCTTTTCGAACCGGACCTGGAGGTCCTGGAAACGGCGGACATCCCCTCGGTCCTGCTCAACCAGGAGCGGGATGCGCCGGGGTTCAACAGCATCGGCGTGGATCTCGCGGCGGGCGCCCGGATGGCCGTGGAACACCTGATCGGCCACGGCCACACCAACATAGGCCTGGCGATGGGCACCAACGTTTCCGGGTCCACTGACGGCCGTGAAGTGGGATGGCGGGAAGCCCTGCAGGAGGCGGGCCTGCCGGAGGGGCCGATTGTCTACAGCGCCTTTACGCGGCCCGGCGGTTACCTTGCCGGCCAGCGGCTGCTGGCTTCCGTCAACCGGCCGACGGCGATCTTCGCCACCTCCGACATGCAGGCGATCGGCCTGTTGCGGGCAGTGCACGAAGCAGGGCTGTCCATCCCCGGCGGGATGGCGGTAGCTTCCTTTGACGGTTCCGCCGAATCCGAATACTCCTGGCCTCCGCTGACCACGGTGGAGCAGCCGGTGGCCGTGATGGCGGAAGCCGCGGTGGCGGCGCTGGTGGGAGCCAGCCGCGGGGAAAAGCCGCAGCACCGGATCTTCCCGACGAAACTGCACATCCGCCAATCCTGCGGCTGCCCCTGAAGGTTTTAGTCAGAGGCCGGCGAGCCTCAGCCGGCCTACCCGTTCCTGCAGGATGCGCTGAGCCTCCGGACTGAGGGCTTCGTCGCTGATGACTTCGTCGACTTCCTCCAGGGAAGCGATGGAGCTGATGCCCAGCAGGCCCCACTTGGTGTGGTCAGCCAGGACCACAGTCTTGCGTGCAGCCGCAACGAAGGCGCGGTCCGTTTCCGCCTCCAGCAGGTTGGGGGTTGTGAACCCGGCGTCGGCGTCCATCCCATGAACGCCCAGGAACAAAACATCCAGGTGCAGCTGCTTCAGCGCGCCCGTGGCAATGGGGCCCACCAGCGCATCCGACGGCGTCCGCTCGCCGCCGATCAGGATGACCGTGGACGCATAGCGGGCGGAGCCGGCGGACGCGGCGTGGTGGAACAGATCCGCGATGCGTACCGAGTTGGTGACAACAGTGATCCGGGGCCCGCCGGTGAGTTCCTTGGCCAGCGCCCAGGTGGTGGTTCCGGCGCTCAGGCCCACCGCCATGCCCTCCTGCACAAGGCTGGCCGCCTCAACCGCGATGGCCTTTTTCTCGTCGGTCAGCTGGGTGGATTTCAGGTCGAATCCCGGCTCATGCGTGCTGGTGTCACCCGGGACCTTGGCGCCGCCGTGGATGCGCTCAAGGCGCCCGCCCTCTTCAAGCACCTCAATGTCGCGGCGCACCGTCATCAGGGAAACGCCGAGTTGCTGGGCCAGGTCCGAGACCCTCACCACCCGTTCGCGCTGGAGGGCGTCCAAAATGGCCTGGTGGCGTGCGACGGCGAGCATTCGGGCGGTTCCTTCGGGCAGGTGACGGGGCTGCTCCCAGCATACGGCGACGGCGCCGCCCACCAAGTGGGCAGCGCCGTCGTCGCGGGGACTTCTATTTCCTGAGCGACTGGGCGATCTGTTGCATGATCGTCGGGTCGGAGAGGGTGGTGGCGTCGCCGGGGTCGCGGCCTTCTGCGACGTCCTTGAGGAGGCGGCGCATGATCTTGCCGGACCGGGTCTTGGGCAGCTCCGGGACCACCAGGATGTTCTTCGGTTTGGCGATGGGTCCGATTTCCTTGCCCACGTGGTTCCGGAGTTCCTGGACGGTGTCGTCGCCGCCGTTGACCGCGTCGCCGCGGAGGATGACGAACGCGACGACGGCCTGGCCGGTGGTTTCGTCTGCGGCTCCGACGACGGCGGCTTCGGCCACGGCTGGGTGGGAGACCAGGGCGGATTCGATTTCGGTGGTGGAGAGCCGATGCCCTGAGACGTTCATGACGTCATCCACCCGGCCCAGCAGCCAGACATCCCCGTCCTCGTCCTTCTTGGCGCCGTCACCGGCGAAGTACATGGTCTCGAAACGGGACCAGTAGGTGTCCTTGAAGCGTTCCGGGTCGCCCCAGATGCCGCGGAGCATTGCCGGCCAGGGTTCGCGGATCACCAGGAACCCGCCGTGGCCGTTGGGCACCGATTCGCCCATTTCGTCCACGACGTCCACGGCGATGCCGGGCAGGGGCACCTGGGCGGAGCCGGGTTTGGCGGCGGTGACGCCGGGCAGCGGGGCGATCATTTGGGCGCCGGTTTCGGTCTGCCACCAGGTGTCCACGATGGGGGTCTTGTCCCCGCCGATGACGTTCCGGTACCACATCCAGGCTTCGGGGTTGATGGGTTCGCCTACGGACCCGAGCACACGGAGGGAGGTGAGGTCGTACTTGTCCGGGATCTCCCGGCCCCACTTCATGAACGTCCTGATGGCGGTGGGCGCGGTGTAGAGGATGGAGACCTTGTACTTTTCGATGATCTCCCACCAGCGGCCCTGGTGTGGGGAGTCCGGGGTGCCTTCGTACATGACCTGGGTGGCGCCGTTGATGAGCGGGGCGTAGGTGACGTAGGAGTGGCCGGTGACCCAACCGACGTCGGCCGTGCACCAGTACACGTCCGTCTCGGGGTGCAGGTCGAACACTGCCTTGTGGGTGTAGGCGGTCTGGGTGAGGTAGCCGCCGGTGGTGTGAAGGATGCCCTTGGGCTTTCCGGTGGTCCCGGAGGTGTAGAGGATGAACAAAGGGTGCTCGGAGTCATGCCCGACGGCGGTGTGCTCGGCCGAAGCTGCCTCGACGGTGTCGGCCCACCAGTGGTCCCGGCCCTCGGTCCAGTCCACGTCCTGGCCGTTGCGCTTGACCACCACCACGTTCTGCACCGTGTGGCCGGCCTTGGCGAGGGCTTCATCCACGGCGGGTTTCAGGGCGCTGGGCTTGCCGCGGCGGTAGGTGCCGTCGGCGGTGACAACGAGTTTGGCTTCGGCGTCATCGATGCGGGAGCGGAGCGCGTCGGCGGAGAACCCGCCGAACACCACCGAGTGCACGGCGCCGATCCGGGCGCAGGCCAGCAGCGTGATGACTGCTTCGGGGATCATCGGCAGGTAGACGGCCACTCGGTCGCCCTTGACCACCCCGAGGGATTCGAAGGCGTTGGCTGCCTTCTTCACTTCCTCGGTCAGCTGAGCGTAGGTGTAGGAGCGGGTATCGCCGGGTTCGCCCTCGAAGTGGATGGCCACCCGGTCGCCCCGGCCATTCTCCACGTGCCGGTCCAGCGCGTTATAGGCCGCGTTGACCTCGCCGCCCACGAACCACTTGGCGAACGGCGGGTTGGACCAGTCCAGCGCCTCGTCGAAGTCCTTGCTCCAGGTGAGCAGCTCCCGCGCCTGCTTCGCCCAGAAAGCCGGCCGGTCGGCGTCGGCCTCCTGGTACTCCTGCGCGGTGACCACGGCGTTGGCCGCGAACTCCGGCGAAGGCGGGAAGGTCCGGGTCTCATGAAGCAGGTTTTCAAAGGCATCGCCCTGCTGTGCCGAGCCTGCGGGAACGGTGGCCGTGGAGCTTGGAGTGTCCTGGGACATGTGAACCTCATCATTCATCGATCTTTGCTGCGCGGCATGGTGGCTGCCGGCCGGGCTCCGCCGCACGCACGACGTTGGGCACCGGCCGATCACGGACATACCGCAAAGAGCTGTTCCGGAATCAAGACTAATGCTTGCCCGGACATACATGTGTGCCCTGTCACAGACGTACCCGCGAGCGGCGTCCATTAAGCGGTGAATGGTTGGGCCCGCCGTCGGGAGGACGCCCCCGGCGGCGCCGTTCAGCTAGTGATCAGCCCGGCTGTTGACTAGGCTGAAATGGAATTGTGACTTCACTTCGGACCGCTGTGGACAGGCGCAACTGCGCGTGGCCGCGGCGGATCCGGTGTTACGACGGCACGATATCGGGGCCATGCCGGCCCCGGTGCCGCCACGCTAAGGAGAACAGAATGAACCAGCAAAGCTTTGGCCAGAAGACCGGCCCCGATACCGCGGCAGGTTCCGGCGCCGCCGGACCCGCCACCGGGGCAGGCCAGCAGGCCACGTCCGAAGGGAAGCCGGCAGGCCTTGCCAAGGACGCCAACCAGGCAGTGCTCGGTCCGTTCACCGTGCGGGACCTGGCCGTGTTTGTCGCCACCCTCATCCTGTTCATCGCTTCGCTGTTGCCCATCTTCGGCGGCCGCTACAACCTGTGGAACCTGAACAACCTTTTCTTCCTGGGATTGGGCATCATCCTGCCCCTCATCGTCAGCGCCCTTTTCGCGGCGCGCAGGCTGGCACCCGCCACCAAAATCCGCATCGGCTCCCTCTCCATCGACCAGTTCGCGTCGGTGGTGGCCTGCTTCGCCGTCGCCTTCTTCTTTTTGTCCGTGGCAGGCGCGTACGTGCCCAGCCTGCTGGTGGGCCTGATCGGCACCCTGATCCTGTTCGCTGCAACGGTCCTGGGCCGCTTCCTGCCGTATCTTTCGGGCGACTTCAAGGACCGCGCTGAGGTGCCGGCGCATGTGGTGGCCCGTGAGGCGGCCGCCCCGGTCCAGAAGCCCCGTGCACCCAAGCAGCCCAAGCCCGAGTCCGCGTCCAAGCCCGGCGGCGGGAAGCTGCTGGGCGCTGCCGGCGGAAAGCTGTTCGGCGGTGCCGGCGCGGGATCCTCGGCGGTCCAGCCCGGACCCACCCATCATGCACCGGCCACTGCGGCCGTTCCCACGACAGCCGCGCCGCATTCACCTGCTACCGCCGCCGTCCCATCCGCCGGCGTCGCTGCCGCGGGCGGACCCGCCGCCGGTGGTCCCGTATCCACCGCCCCCGAAGTGTCCGACCGGGCGCCCGAAGTTGACGCCGGCCCGCCAACCCAGGCAGCCGACGTCGTCCGTCCCGCCTCCGCGCCTGCCGCAGAAGAGACGCAGTTCGGGGATGTGCACGTAGGTGCCGGGGCAGGCGGTTCATCCGCGACGTCCCATCACGACGGCGGCGCGCAGCCGGCTGCCTCCGCGGCGAGGAGCACGTGGGAACCGCCGGCGGCAACTGCCGTCCACCAGCAGGTCCGCTCCGAGGAACCCATTGGGGCCACCGTGGACCCTGCCAGCCGGCACTACGAATCGGACGAACTGCCCATCCATGAGGCGTTCTGGTTCGCTGTCGCCCAGCACCGTACCGCCTATGACCCCCGCACCGGGGCCCCGGCCTTCGTTATTGAGCCGGGCGGGTGGGTCCTTGCCCTTGAGGACCGCGGCCACGAGTTCCTGGTCCAGCACACCGACGGGCGGCTGGGCGTCCTGCGGGACCTCAGCAACATCGAGCGCGGCTAGCTCCAATGGCCGCGCCCCGGGCCAAGGCCGGCGGAGGGAAGGCTGCTGCCGGCCAGGCCGCCGGCATGCCGCTGGTTTCCTCCGAGTCGGTGCTCGCCCTGAAGCGGCGGGCGCGGCGCATCAACAGGGCTTTGGCCGAAAAGTACCCGTACGCGCACGCGGAGCTGGATTTCACCAACCCTTTCGAGCTGCTGGTGGCTACCGTGCTCTCGGCCCAGACCACGGATGTGACGGTCAACCAGATCACGCCGCTGCTCTTCCAGAACTACCCGGACGCGCGGGCCATGGCCGAGGCCGACCCCTCCCGGCTTGAAGAGATCATCAAGCCCACCGGCTTCTTCCGTGCCAAGTCCCGGAACCTGATCGCACTGGCCACCCGGCTGGTGGACGAGTTCAACGGTGTGGTGCCAGGCCGGCTCGAGGACCTTGTCACCCTTCCGGGGGTTGGGCGCAAGACCGCCAACGTGGTGCTCGGAAACGCGTTCGGCATCCCCGGCATCACGGTGGACACCCACTTCGGACGGCTGGCCCGCAGGTTCGGCTGGACGCAATCGGAAGACCCCGTCCAGATCGAGTCTGATGTGGCCGAACTGTTCGAGCCGAAGGACTGGACCATGCTTTCGCACCGCGTTGTGTTCCACGGCCGGCGCGTCTGCCACTCCCGGAAACCGGCGTGCGGGGCGTGCCCGGTGGCCAACTGGTGCCCCAGTTACGGCATGGGCGAAACGGATCCGGTGAAGGCGGCCAAACTCCTCAAGTACGAGCTCGCACCCGGCAGCGAGGCGCTGTTGGCGGAGCTGCTCGCTGAAACCCACCGTGCCGCCGAAATCAGGATGGCCTCCCGGAAGCGGACCCTGTGAGCGCCCGCGAAGACCTTCTGGAACTGGCGCGCCGGGCCGAATCCGGGTCAGCCGCCGCCCCTGACCCCCGATGGGCTGCCCTGACGGTGGACGAGGAGCGGGCGCGCAAGGCTGCCGTCCTGATGCTCTTCGGCGCGCTGGACGATGTTCCGGCCACCTCCGGCAAGCCGCTGGCGCCCGCCGACCTCGATGTGCTGCTCCTGGAACGGGCCCACACCCTGGGATCGCACCCAGGGCAGGTGGCGTTTCCCGGCGGCAGCATCGATGCCAACGAAACTGCCGTTCAGGCAGCGCTTCGGGAGGCAGTAGAGGAAACCGGGCTTGACTCAAGCGGGGTCGAAGTCCTGGGCACACTCCAGCAACTCGGCCTGGCCCACAGCAACTTCCTGGTGACACCGGTGCTGGGCTGGTGGCGGTCCCCGTCACCCGTGCGGGTGGTGGACTACGCGGAATCCGCGCAGGTTTTCAGGATTCCCGTCCGGGACCTGCTGGATCCGGACAACCGGGTGATGGCTACCGTCCACCGGGCCGGCCGGACCTTCGACAGCCCCGCCTTTACCGTCAACGGCGTGGTGGTGTGGGGGTTTACCGGGATTGTCCTGAGCGGGCTTTTCGACCAGCTTGGCTGGTCCGTTCCGTGGGACCGGAACCGCCTGCATCCGATGGGGGCGTAAAGAGTAAGGGAGCCACGCGCGCCTTTGAGCGCGGCTGCCCGGTCTGGATGCGGGCGCCCGTTATGGTGCCGGGCGCCCGTAAAAAACTCCAGGCTTAGGCTTGCTGCTGCCGCAGGTCCACCACTACGCCTGTTGCTGCGTTCTCCCGCATCGCCTTAATGCCGTCAACCAGTGTGTTCAGCGACTTGAAGTTGGGTGAAACGGCAACAATGTTGCCTTCAGCGTCCGTGAGCCGCAGCCGGTACGACTCGTCTCCAACTCGATGAATTTCAAACCTGCCCGCCATATGCCGGACCTCCCCTGGGTATGCGTCTTTGCATCATCTTTGGCGCCGATCTGCCTCAGTCGCCGGTATGAACTGTAACGTCCGTCACGCTGCCCGTCGAGCTACTGCCGGGTAGGTTACTTTTCCTTAACTGAGGCCCGCGCGACCAGTTACTTTGCGTGGTCGTAGGAATCAACCACGGCCACGCTGACCGGAAACTCAACCGGGATGGGGCCGAACAGCAACTCCTTGGCTGCGCTGGCCGCGTCTTCGATAGCCTTGATGCAGGCGTCCACTTTCTCCGCCGGTGCGTGGACCATCACCTCGTCGTGGAGGAAGAAGACCAGTTCGGCACCCAAGGTGCCTTCCGTGCGGAGGCTCCGCAGCCGTCGTCGTAATTCGGCAAGCCAGCACGCCGCCCAGTCTGCCGCCGAGCCCTGGACCACGAAGTTCCGCGTGAAGCGGCCGCGGGACCGGGCAATGGACTCCGCACGGCGCTGCTCCTCCGCCGTGGTGGAGCGCTGGCTCTGGAACCAACGCTCCGACGGCGGCGGGCTGCTGCGGCCCAGCCGCGTGGTCACGGTGCCACCTGATTCACCGGCGCGCGCCGCGCGTTCCACGAAGTCCACCGCACGCGGATAGGTCCTTGCCAACTGGGGCATCAGGCGGCCGGATTCGCCCGAGGTGGCGCCGTACATGGCGCCCAGCAGGGCCACCTTCGCCTTCGCCCGGTCACCGCCGAACCCCTTGGCAGCGATGCCTGCATACAGGTCCTGGTCCCGGGCAGCCTCAGCCATGATGGCGTCCCTGGCCAATGCAACCAGCACGCGCGGCTCCAGCTGGGAGGCATCCGCGACGATCAGCTTGTGGCCCGGATCGGCGTGCACGGCACCGCGGACCTGGCGGGGGATCTGCAGGGCACCGCCGCCGCGGGAGGCCCAGCGGCCGGACACCACCCCGCCCACCACGTATTCGGGCCGGAACCTGCCGCCGGCAACCCAGGCATCAAGCCACGCCCAGCCGTTGGCGGTGTGCAGCCGGGACAGCTTCTTGTACTCCAGCAGCGGCCCGATGGCCGGGTGGTTCGACTCTTTCAGCTCCCACTTCCGGGTGCTGTTCACCTCGATTCCGTTGCGGTGCAGGGCGCGCATCAGGTCCTGCGGGGAATCGGGGTTCAGCGTGGGCGAGTTCAGCAGCTCCCGGAGCTCCGAGTTCAGCGCCTCCAGCCGGGCCGGCCGCTGGCCCGCGGGCGGGCGTGGCCCCAGGTACTCAACGAGGATCTTCTCGTGCAGATCCTCCCTCCATGGGACGCCGGTATGCTGCATTTCCGCGGCGATCATGGCGCCGGCGGATTCAGCGGCCAGCAGCAGCTGCAGCCGGCTGCGCCGGTTCTCCCCGGTGTCCACCGCCGCCAGGGCATCCTGCTGGGCGGCGTATTCGGACCGGAGTTCGTCCGGGGTGTACCGCGGTGCGGGGCCGGTCTCGGGTTCGTCGAACAGGGCGCCCTGGTCCGCCGGCGGACGGGGCGGCAGGAGCGCCTTTGGCGGGAGCAACGGATCATCCACCGGCATCGTGACGGCGTTGCGCGCGTACTCGGTGTGGGCGGTGAACTGCGAAAAGGCCAGGATGTTCCCACAGAGGCTGATGTCGTAGCACCGCTCCAGCTCCACGCCGGCCGCGAGCAGGTCCGGATACCAGTCCCGGGTGCGGTGCCAGATCCAGCGGGGCGGCTGCCCGCCGGGCCGCCTCGTTTCCAGATCGCGGACGACGGCGGCCAGGCCGCTTCGGTCCACAAGGCGCGGTTCGGGGTTGGCTGGCTGGGGGAGTCCGGCCTGCGTCAGCTCCTGCAGGGCCACGCCGTCGGGGTGGGCGGCGAGCAGCAGGTACATGGTCCAATTGTGCCCTGTTTTCCGGGGGCCCCGCTGACGGTGTGGCCTCGGCCTGGCTGCCCCGTCGGGCTTTTCCACATAGCGGCTGTGATCCCTTACGTGGCTCCGGCCGGCAGTGAAGAGTGGCCCCATGAGCAGGCACCAGTTGACCCCTTCCCACACCGAGCAGGGCAGTTCCGGCGGCGGAAAGCTGCGGCCTTCCGGGGCGGGACAGCCGGGAATATTCAGTCCCGGTGAGGCAAGTCCAGGGGACAGCGCCGATTCCTGGCTGCCGGAGGGTTCCGATGACGTGCTCCTGGTGACGTCGTCGGCGTTTCTCCGGGCCGAGGTGGAGCGGATTGTTGCCGCCGCCGGAGCGCATCTTCGGGTCGCGGCTGACGCTGCCGGAGCCAGCAGGCACTGGGACGGGGCCGGCGCAGTTTTGGTGGGGAGCGACATCCGCGAGCTGCCCCCGCGGCGCCGGGCACCCGCGGTCCTGGTGGGCCTCGACGGTGAAGGAGACAGCCTGTGGCATCTCGCCGCAGCCTTGGGAGCAGAACGGGTTGCCGTCCTGCCGGACGCGGCGGCCTGGTTGGCTGACCACCTCAGCCGGTCCAAATCGCCCGGCCCGGGAGGGCTGGTCCTCGGCGTGACCGGCGGGTGCGGCGGTGCCGGCGCAACCACTGCTGCCGTTTGGATAGCGCAGGCAGCGGCAGGCCTGGGAGTCCGCGTGCTGCTCGTTGACGGCGATCCCTGGGGCGGCGGCCTGGAACTCGCCATCGCGGCAGAGGAAAACCCGGGGCTGCGCTGGCCCGATCTCGCCGAGGCGAGGGGCAGCATCGACCCGGCACAGTTGTCGGACTCCCTGCCCATAGCCGGCGGGTTCTCGTTCCTGTCATGGCCCGCCAGCAGGGACCAGCCGGCTCCGGTCGCCGCTGCTACCACCGTGGGAGTACTCGACGCTGCCCGGCGGGGTTATGAACTGGTGGTGGTGGACATCGGGCGCAGGACAGAGCCGCTGCAGGCCT
Organism: Arthrobacter sp. RT-1; assembly: GCF_003367205.1. NCBI lineage: Bacteria > Bacillati > Actinomycetota > Actinomycetes > Micrococcales > Micrococcaceae > Arthrobacter > Arthrobacter sp. RT-1. The sequence continues at coordinate 110,404 of NZ_QRGQ01000009.1, read as the reverse complement.
TTGCCTGGGACTGCGACCGTATTTTGCTCGTGGTTCCCGCGCAGCTCAAGGCAGCCGTGGCGGCCGTGCGGCTGCTGCAGGAATTTCCGCCGGTTGAGGCTGCCCTCCTGGTCCGGGGGAAACCCGGCGCAGCGCTGGACGGCTCGCTGCTCTCCGAGGCGATTGGACTGCCTGTCCAGGGCCGGGTGCCCGAACTGCGCATTGTGGCCGCAGCCACGGAATCCGGGCGGCTCCTGGACCTCGGTAAGCGGCGGGGCGTCCGCCACTTTGCCGCGTCGGTCCTTGACCTGCTCGGTGACGATATGCCGGTGGGAGGGCCGGCATGAGGCAACAGCCCGGACTGGAAACAGGTTTGGGCGGCCGCAGGCGGGACGGCCGCGAGCAGGATTTCCGCAGCAGGCGCAGCGTGGACGCCGGCCTTCTGGAATCAGTCCGAGAGTCCATGATGGCGGAGGCCGGGGCGGTCACGCCATCGCGGGTGGCCGCCGCTGTGCAGGCCACCGGCAAGCTTTTGGGCACCGCCGGTTCCCTCGCTGCAGCGGAACGGATCAGCGCGGAACTCAACGGGCTGGGGCCGCTGCAGGAACTCACTCGGGATCCTGCCGCCACGGACATTTTCGTCAACGCTCCTGATTCCGTCTGGGTGGACAGGGGCCGCGGCATCGAGCGGACGCCGGTGGTTTTCGACAGTGAAACCCAGCTGCGGGCACTGGCCTGCAGGCTGGTCGCGGCGGGCGGGCGCAGGCTGGACGACGGCTCGCCCTGCGTGGATGTGCGGCTGGCAGGCGGCTACCGCGTCCACGCCGTGCTCCCGCCGGTCTCCACGGCGGGGACCCTGCTCAGCGTCAGGATCCGGCGGGAACGGGTGTTCACCATGGACGAACTCGGCACGGCCGGAATGTTCGGCCCGCAGCTGCAGGCTGTCCTGGAGAAGGTCGTCGAGCACAGGCTGAGTTTCCTGATCAGCGGCGCCACCGGATCCGGGAAGACCACCTTGCTCTCCACCCTGCTGGGCTTGTGCTCCCCGGAGGAGCGGCTGGTCCTGATCGAGGACGCGTCCGAGCTGAACCCCGTCCATCCGCATGTGGTGTCCCTGGAATCCCGCCACGGGAACCTTGAAGGCGGCGGCGAGGTGGACCTCGGCGAACTGGTCAGGCAGGCCCTGCGCATGCGCCCTGACCGGCTGGTGGTGGGTGAATGCCGCGGCGCGGAGGTCCGGGAGCTTCTGACCGCAATGAACACCGGCCACAGTGGCGGGGGCGGAACAATCCATGCCAACACTGCCACCGCTGTTCCGGCCCGGCTGACAGCCCTGGGCGCCCTGGCCGGGCTGGGTCCCGATGCCGTGCGGCTCCAGGCATCCAGCGCCCTCGACGTGGTCATCCACGTAGAACGGACACGCCGGGGCCGGGAGGTAACGTGCCTGGGCCTGATCGGTGATGGTCCAGACGGGCTTGCTGTGGTCCCGGCGCTGGGAACGGCTGCGGGCGTTCCCGGGCCGGCGGGGGTTGCCGCGCCCGGTGTTGGTCCGGCGTGGCCCGCGCTGGCAGCCCGGCTGGGACTGGACCCGGAGAGTCTCGCGTGATTTTCCTCCTGGCCGCGGCCCTGTGCCTTGCTGCGGTGCTGTTGCTCAAGCCGCCGTATGGGGCTCCGGGCCGGCTGCGCCGTGCCGCAGGTCAGGGTTCGGCTCCCGCATCCGCTTCCATGGGAATACGGATTTTTTCGCGGGCCAGGCCTGCAGCCAGGAGAGGGAGAATGATGCGGGGGTCGCCCATGACCCTCGTGGTCCAGCAACTCGCGGCGCTGCTCAAAGGCGGGCGGACCCCTGCCCGGCTGTGGGACGAACTGTGGGTGGTGTACGGGGCTCCCGGCCACGAACAGCCACCGCACCTGCCCGCATCCGTGGCGCCCCGCTTCCCACCATCCCCGCGGCAGCACCCCTCCGGCGGGCTGTCCGCCGGGTCTATCGCCGTGCTGGGCTCTGCCCGGGCGGCGGCGGCCGGGGGTACCCCGGTATCGGACGCAATCCGGCGGACGCTGGAGGCCGCGGCTGCCGGCGGGGACCGGGAGACCCGCATCTGGTCGGAGCTGGCCGCCTGCCTGGACATCGCCGAAGCAAGCGGATGTCCCCTTGCGGACGTGCTCACCCGGTTCGCCGCCCAGCTGGAAGTGGAGGACGACGCCGACGCAGCACGGCAGACCGCACTCGCTGGTCCCAAGGCCACAGTGAGCCTGCTGACCTGGCTTCCGCTCATGGGGCTGGGGCTCGGAGTGGCGCTGGGGGTGGATCCGCTCGCCATCCTGCTCGGCACACCCCTCGGGCTGGCAGCACTGGCAGCCGGCGTCGCGCTCACCGTGGCCGGAAGGGTCTGGTCGGCGCGGCTCGTGGCGGCGGCAGCCGGTGCTGGGGTGCCATGACCGGGAACTACGCCCTGGCCTTGGCCGTCTTCCTGGTGCTCGCCGCAGCTGCCTGCCTCGTTTGTGCCGGACCCGGGGCGGCAAGGAAGCGCCTGCGCAGCCTGCCTCTGGCAGGGGACGGGGCTGGGCGTGTGGAACAGGCGGCGGGTGCCACCACCCGGAACCGGGGAGGGCCCGGTCTCAAGGACACCGCCATGATGCTCGAACTGGTCGCCGCGATGCTTGACGCAGGGTCCAGCATTGGGCGCAGCCTTGAACTGGTGGCAGCCTCGGCTTCGGCCCGGTACAGCAATTCGCTCCGGCCTGTTGTCTCAGCCCTGGCCATCGGCGCCGACTGGGACACCGCCTGGCGCAGCTCGGCCGTCCGCCTTCCCGAGATCCTTGAACTGCGCGATGCCTTGGGGTTTGCTGCTCTGACCGGCGCACCGTCGTCGGCCATCCTGTATGCCCAGGCCGCCCGGCTCCGCCGCGAACGGTTCCGGGCCGCTGAGAAGCGCGCAGCCTCACTGGGGGTGAAGCTGGTGGTTCCGCTGGGCTTGTGCTCGCTTCCGGCGTTCATCTGCCTGGGCGTGGTTCCCGTGCTGCTGGCTTTGGTTCCTTCCGGTTCCTGAATCCTTGCGGTTCCTGAGCTTCCTTCCGGTTCCTAAACGCGGGCCCCGCCCATCCCTGCCCGCTGTCCGGTCTTGTCCTCCACACCAGCTTGTCCTCCACACCAGCGCAGCGGCCGGGCTTATCCACTTAGCGCAGCAGGAGCCTTACCGCGCCAGTGGGGGACCGGAAGAGTCGGTACAGCCGGCAACACCACCGGCCCCAGGAAAGGAAACACCACATGTCCATGAACCACCACCGGCGCTACTTTGCCGGATCTGCCGTTCCCGCCGCTTCCAGGCCTGCTCCCAGGGGACACAGCGGCAGCCGTAGCCGCAGCACAGGGCCGGGCCGGGGGGAGAGCACCTTGCCGGCCAACGTCGTGGAGCTTTACCCGGGCGCAAGCCTGGCACCGAGCAGCGGCCGCGCCGTGCGCCTGATGGGCTCCGAAGCAGGCATGGCTACAGCGGAATACGCAATCGCCACGCTCGCGGCCGTGGGCCTGGCCGGGCTCCTGGTCTTCATCCTCCGAAGCGACGAGGTCCGCGGCTTCCTGCTGACACTCATCCGTACAGCCCTGGCGCTGCCGTGACCATTGCGCCCGTGCCACTGCGGGGCCGGAAGCTCCTCATGAGCCGCGGAAGCCGGGGAATCCCCACAGCTGTGATGTCCGGCGGAAGGAACGCTGATGATTCCCGCGGCGCGGTAACCGCCGAGTTTGCTGTCGTTCTACCCGCCGTCGTTGCTCTGCTGGCCATGCTCCTGACAGGTGCCGCTGCAGGCGTCACCCAGCTGCGGATTGAGGAGGGGGCACGAGCCGGCGCCCGCGCCCTCGCCAGGGGTGAGGATCCTGCCGCTGTCGAAAGGACAGTCCGGACCTTGGCCGGCGGCACGGCATCGGCCTCGATCGCGGCCGAGGGCGGCTGGTTCAGCATCACGGTTACCGACCGGGTGGGTGGGCCCTTGGGTTCCTCGATTCCGTGGACCCTTACCGCCCGCGCTTCCACCCGGAGCGAGACCGCTACCGCGCTCCAGCCCGCCGTGCTTGAGGTCGACGTGCTCCGGGCCGGCGTGGCCGCTGATCGCGAGGATGGGACGTGACCGGTGGATGCCTGGCCTATGTTCCATTGCCTGATTGGAGAACGAGCCGGAGCAGGAGGGCTGCCGTGCGGAGCGGGGTGCACGAGTCGTGGGCCGGGTTGGAGGAGGATTCCGGTGAAAGGGGTTCCGGAACTGTCCTGGCCGCGGGCCTGGCACTGGTGGTCATGCTGGTGATGGCCATGATGCTGCTCCTGGCCCAGTCTGCAGTGCTGGCCAGTCGGGCAGCTTCGGCCGCTGACCTCGCCGCCCTTGCCGGAGCTGATGCGCTGCGGGGCATCACCGACGGTGAACCCTGCACGGTGGCAGCTGAGGTGGCTGCCCGGCACGCGGCCGCCGTCCTCAGCTGCGCGGAAGGCGCAGGACAGATCCTCGAGGTCAGGACAGAGCTGAGGGAGCGGTCCATGCTGGGCCCGGCAAGCGGCCATGCCCAGGCCGGACCGCCGCCCTAGCATCCGCCCGTCCTAGCCATGAACCTCTCTTGGCCGGACACTCCACCTTGGCGGGCTCCCCACCTTGGCGGGCACCCAATCCTGGCCTGACGGGTCGCCACCGGCCAAACACTCTGTCCCTAGGCGGGCCGGATGCCGGCGCTTGGTTCGGCGGCTGCGGTCTTTTCGGTCGCGTCCTTCAACAGGACGTCCAGGAGGGTCACGGCAGCGTCCTTGTCCAGCGGGTTGTTCTTGTTCCCGCATTTGGGGGACTGCACGCAGGACGGGCAGCCGGATTCGCACTCACAGGCCTTGATGGCGTCCCGGGTGGCAGCCAGCCACACCTTCGCCTTATCGAAACCCCGTTCAGCAAACCCCGCGCCGCCGGGGTGCCCGTCATACACAAAGATGGTGGGCACTCCGGTGTCGGCGTGCAGGGCTGTCGAGACACCGCCGATGTCCCACCGGTCGCTGGATGCCACCAGGGGGAGGAGCCCGATTGCCGCATGTTCGGCCGCGTGCAGGGCACCGGGAAACTGGGCTTCGATAAGGCCGGCTGCCGTAAGGGACCGGTTGTCCACCACAAACCACACCGCCTTGGTGAACAGTTCCCGGGCACCGAGCTCCAATGGTTCCTCGCCCAGGATTTCGTTGGAGATCAGTGCCTTGCGCTGGAACGAGATCACCTGGGTGGTCACCTTCACGTCCCCGAAGTGGACTGTTATGTCGCCCCACTGCATGGTGCGCTGGGTTTCCAGGACCTCGATCTGGGTAACGTCCCGCGCGGTGGTGTAGTAGTCGGGGTTGGCCCTGCGCACCACCACGCAGTGGTCGTCCTCGTTAAGGTCCTCCACCACATAGCTGTCGCCCTGGTGGATGTACACCGCGCCGTTGTGCGCCTGGTAGTGGGTCTGCGGCGAGTCCATGGTGCCGAGGAGGGAGCCCGTCTCCGCGTCGACAATGCTGACGGGACCGCCGCCGTCGGCCCGCAGGTTGACCATGGCCGCGGCGCTCTGGGAATGCGTCCAGAACCACCCGGCAGGCCGCCGTCGAAGGTAGCCCTGTGCCACCAGCTTGTCCAGGAGCCCTTCCGCCGTATTGCCGAAGAGGTCCAGCTCGCCCGGGCCCAGCGGTAGTTCCGCGGCGGCGGCGCACAGGTGTGGACCCAGCACGTAGGGGTTGGAGGGGTCGAAAACGGTAGCTTCAACGGACACGTCGAAGATCGCCTCCGGATGGTTCACCAGGAACGTGTCCAGGGGGTCGTCGCTGGCAACGAATGCGGCGATGGCCTCCTGCCCGGCCCTGCCGGCCCGCCCGATCTGCTGGAAAAGGGAAGCCCGGGTTCCGGGCCACCCTGCGACCAGGACGGCATCCAGTCCGGAGATGTCGATTCCCAGCTCCAGCGCGGAGGTGCTGGAGACTCCCAGGAGCCGGCCGGACCGCAGGGCTTTCTCCACCGCACGGCGCTCCTCCGGGAGGTAACCGGACCGGTAGGCGGCCACCCGCTGCGGCAGGCTCGGGTCCACCTCGTCCAGCAGGCGCTTGGTGATGGAGGAGATGGTTTCGGCCCCGCGGCGCGATTTGATGAAGGCAATCGTGCGGACCTGGGCGGACACCAGGTTGGCCAGCAGGTCAGCTGTTTCGGCCACCGCCGTGCGCCGTTCCTTGGCACCGTTTTCGCCCCGGACCTCGGTGAGGGCAGGTTCCCAGAATGCCACCGTGGTGGCACCGTGCGGCGAACAGTCCCGGGAGACCGCCCTGACCGGTGCGCCGATCAGCCTGGAGAACGAGGCATCGGGATCGGAGGCGGTGGCTGACGCGGCAATAAACACGGGTTCGGGGAAGGACGAGCCGGCTCCGTAGTAGGCACAGATGCGCCGCAGCCGCCGCATGAGGTTGGCCACGTGGGAGCCGAACACGCCGCGATAGCTGTGGGCTTCGTCCACGATCACATAGCGGAGGCGGCGGAAGAACCCGGCCCACCAGGCGTGGTTGGGGAGGATGCCGAAGTGCAGCATGTCGGGGTTGGCCAAGATGAAGTTGGCGTGGTCCCGGATCCAGCGCCGGGAGGCAGGGTCCGTGTCGCCGTCGTACGTTTCCGCCCTCACCGTGGGCAGTTTCAGAGCCCGGATCGCGTTCAGCTGGTCGGCGGCCAGCGCCTTGGTGGGGGAGAGATAGAGGGTGACTGCACCGTCGTCGTGAATCTTGCCGGGGTCGGCGAGGACGCGCAGTTCCGAGCGGTGGATGGCATCCAGCGCAGGCAGCTGGTAGGCCAGCGACTTTCCGGACGCCGTTCCCGTGGCCACCACCACGTGTTCGCCGCCGTGGGCGATGTTCGCCGCTTCCACCTGGTGCCGGTACGGCTCCTGGATGCCCAGCGAGCCGTACGCCGCGGCCACATCAGGGTGCAGCCAGTCCGGCCACGGCTCGTACAGGGCGGCGCGGGCCGGGATGGTGCGGACATGACGGAGCTGTTCCGGATCCGGGCCGCGGCCCAGCAGGGGAATCAGGGAGTCATGGGGGTTCACCCCAACATTGTTTCACCCGTCACGGAGCCAGCCGGCCCGGTTCGCCCAAGGGGTAACCGGACCGGCGGGATCTGCCGAAGAAGGAGGGTCAGCTCAGGGAAAGGTCGGAACCGTCATGGGATGCCGACAGCATCAGGACCCGCGAGACAGTGCTCCAGCCCAGATGGGAATACAGCTTTTGGCCGTCAATGGACGCCAGCAGCAACCCGGTCTCCACGTCGTGTTCGAAGGCCTGGGCAGCGAGGGCCCGCATGATGAAACTGCCCAGTCCGCGGCGCTGGAATCCCGGTTCGGTGATGATCTTGTCGAACACGGCGGTATCGCCCACCACGAACACCCGGCCGCTCGCAGCCACAGTGTCGCCGGAGCGCACTTCCGCGTAGTGGACGTGGTTGTGCTCGGACAGGTACAGCTTCAGGTCGTCGTCCGAAAGCCACGGGTCCTCGGCGTCCTGCGTTTCCATGTCCACGATCATCATGGTTTGCGAATCTGAGGTGACGTTCAGCCCGTGCTGGCGGGCCAGCCCCGCGTAGCGCTCGACGTCGTTGGTGAGGATGGTCAGCACCCGGGCGGGGACCTCGGCGGTCTTGGCCGCCAAGGCCGCGAACTCTTCCGGGGTTGGGTCGGAGGCGAAAAATTCCCATTCCCCGCTGGTGTCGGCCCGGAGCGCAGCGGGGAAGCGGCCCTCGGTGGACGTCTGGTATCCGCGGCAGCCGGCCCAGCCGGCCACCCACACTTCAAGAAGGCCTGTGATGTCTTCAATCATGGTTTCCGGGCTCATGACTGAACACTAATCCAGCCCGATCGCCAGCAACAGTGGGCGGCGGAGTGCTTATGCAATCGTGATGCAGGAGGCGCCGATCCGGTCCAGGAACCCCAGCCGGTACCCTTAAATACGTGGCTTTGAACCGAATTGTCCTTTTTTACGGCTTTACCCCCATCGCGGACCCGGACGCGGTGCGTCTCTGGCAGCGTGCCCTCTGCGAAAAGCTGGGCCTCACCGGCCGCATCATCATCTCCAAGGACGGCATCAACGCCACCGTAGGCGGCGAAATTGGTGCCGTGAAGCAGTACGTCAAGACCACCCGGGAGTACAAGGGCTTCCACGGCATCGACGTTAAATGGTCCGACGGCGGCGCGGACGACTTCCCCAGGCTCAGCGTCAAGGTGCGCGACGAGATCGTCTCCTTCGGAGCTCCCGGCGAGCTCACGGTGGACGCCAACGGTGTTGTGGGCGGCGGCAAGCACCTGAAGCCGGAAGAGCTGCACGAGCTGGTGGACGCGAAGAAACAGAGCGGGGAAGAGGTGGTCTTCTTCGACGGGCGGAACGCGTTCGAAGCCCAGATCGGCCGGTTCAAGGACGCGGTGGTCCCGGATGTCGCCACCACCCACGACTTCATCAAGGAGCTCGAGTCCGGCAAGTACGACGAACTCAAGGACAAACCCGTGGTCACGTACTGCACGGGCGGGATCCGCTGCGAGGTGCTCTCAAGCCTCATGGTGAACCGCGGCTTTAAAGAGGTCTACCAGCTGGACGGCGGCATTGTCCGGTACGGCGAAACCTTCAAGGACCAGGGCCTCTGGGAAGGCTCCCTCTACGTCTTCGACAAGCGCATGCACCTGGAGTTCAGCGAGGACGCCAAGACCATCGGCGAATGCACCCGCTGCTCAGCACCCACCAGTAAGTTCGAAAACTGCTCCAACCCCAGCTGCCGCACCCTCACGCTCTACTGCGCCGAGTGCGCCGCCAGTCCGGAAACGCTGCGGTGTCCCGAGGGCTGCGCCGCCTGAACACCCCTGGAGCTGCCGCCCGGCGCGCGATCAAAGGCGCCGCACGCGGTAGGCAAAGTTGGCTCCGGTTCGAGCCTCAACGGTGATGGTCAGGGCCGTCTCCGCGGAGAGGTAGATGACGTTTTCGCGGTTGACCCCGCACCTGAGGCCAAGATCCACCAGCGTGAGCGCATCACTGCGGACGGTAAACGTCACCCGCCGCTGGCTCCGGCAGGCAAGGGCCAGTGCATAGGTGCCGGTTCCGAGGACCGGCGTGGCTTCGGTCCGCACCTCCCCGGCGCCCAGCAGCCCGGCCCCCGCGTGGACCACCGTCTGCGGGGTGTCGGGGAGGGTCTCTGAGATCCATCCCTCCAGCTCGGCTTCGGACACGGGATCCCGCCGCAGCGGGTCACGAGTGAACACCGGACCCGGGAGCGGTGTCGCCTCCGCCGGGGCGGACCAGTCCCGGCCGTCGTCGTACGTATATTCGCAGCCGCTTAGCGTTCCCGCTGCCAGCACGATGCCCAGGACGACGGCGGCCGCCGGCTTCCGTGCCAGCGGCGCCCGTGCTGTCCGTACGGGACGGGGCGCGGAGGCTTTCCGCACGCTGGGCATAATCCGACTTTATGCCTGCCGGCGCCGGCGGGCCATAGCCCCACCGCTCCCTATTCGGCAGGCACCAGGTGGTAGGCGTAGATCAGCGGAGCGTCCACGCTGGAGGTGCTGATGTTCAGGGTGCCTGCCTCAGGCAGTGTGATCCGGGTTGTTTCCTTGCTGCCGTTGCAGGCCGCGCCGTGGTCCACCAGCTGGGCGCCGTTCAGCGATACCGCAAAAAAGGCCTTGCCGCCGCCTTCGCAGGTGGCTGTCAGCGTGTAGCGGCCTGCGGGAACGTTGGCCGCTTCCTCAATGATGCGGTCCCGGTTAAGGATCTTGCCGGCGTCCGCCAGGACCGTTCCCGAAGCCGTGGGCAGCGCGGTGGCCCGCCACTGCGGAACGTCCGCGTTCTCGATGGACACCAGGGGTGCGCAGGCGGCCAATGCAAGGGCCGCGGCCACCGGGGCGCTGAATGTCAGCACGGCGGTTCCGCGGCGGGCGCGCGGAAGGAAGGAAAGTCGGGAAGGCATGCTTCCACGCTACCGCCTGGGCGGGACCAGGCTGCACTGCCGGCTGGCGCAGCCCCGGGCGGCACATCCCGCCGGACTAAACTTGTCCGGTGCCTAGATCCCATTACGAGTTCACCGCCGGCAACACGCCCGACGCCCCGCGCAGCGACCTTCCCGAACTGCTCACGGCGCTCGCCGCTGACCTGCGCCGGCTTGGCTACACGCTCGACGGCGTCGCCCGGCTGCTCGGGCCCTCCGCGTCGGCTGCGTTGAACCGGGACCAGATCATCCCTGCCCTGCTCGCTGCCGAGCGCGCCGTCCGGGAGGACGAGGGCGCAGCGGCGCTTGCCGCCGTCGTCCGTCTGTGGCTCCTGGCCGAACCCCAGGAACGGGAAACGCTCGACGCCGCCCTGCCGGGCATCCGCGCCGAGGGCCTGCTGGAGCTGGGGCTGCTGCAGCCCGTTCCCGGCTCGGGACGGCTGGCCGCCAAGGCGGACCTGCGGCCCTACGGCTGGGATGCGAACGAGGACGGCAGCGGCGGGGCCGAACTGTGGGTGGCCAGCGACCTTGCGGCCCACCAGCAGCCGGGCGTGCTGCGGCATGACCACGTCCTGGGCATCGGCCAGGCGTCCACCACACTGGTGCAGACCACCATCCGGCGGCACACGGAGCGGGCGCTGGACCTCGGTACGGGCTGCGGGATCCAGTCGTTCCACCTCCTCCACCACTGCGAGCACGTGACGGCAACCGACATTTCCGAACGGGCCCTGGCCTTCACGCGCTTCAACATCCTGCTCAACGCCGAGGCCCTCTCTGTTGACCCGGCGCGGCTGGAGAAGCGGGTGAGCCTCCGGCTCGGGTCGCTCCTGGATCCGGTGGCGGGTGAGGAATTCGGCCTGGTGGTATCCAACCCGCCCTTTGTCATCACCCCGCGGCGTCCGGGGGAGGAAGCCGCGGAGCAGTTCACCTACCGGGACGGCGGGATGCCGGGCGACGAGATCGTCTCCTCGCTGGTCAGGGCACTGCCGGACGTGCTCGCCCCCGGCGGCACGGCGCAAATGCTGGGCAACTGGGAAGTACCGGCCGGCGCCGAGTGGCAGGAGCGGCCGCAAAGCTGGGCCGGTCCGGACGTGGACGCCTGGTTCATCCAGCGGGAACAGGTCAGCCCGGAACAGTACGCCGAGACGTGGCTGCAGGACGCGTCGGAAGGCCGGGACCGGCAGCATTACCGCGATGCCTATGAGGCCTACCTCGCCGACTTTGAATCCCGGCAGGTGGAGGGGATCGGCTTCGGCATGGTCTGGCTGCGGCGTCCCGTTACTGGCGGGCAGGTCGCGGTCAGCCGGTTCGAGGAAATCACCTACCCCATCGAGCAGCCCATCGGCCCCCACCTGGGCGCCGCCGTCGAACGCAGCGACTGGCTGGCGGCCAACGACATTGAGGACGCGCACCTGCTGGTGGCGGATGACGTCACGGAGGAGCGGCACCAGCGGCCGGGCGCGGAGCACCCGGGCGTCATCCTGCTCCGCCAAGGGGCAGGGCTGCGCCGCACCAACCTGCTCAGTACGGAACTGGCCGGCTTTGTATCGGCGTGCGACGGCGACCTGTCCGCCGGGCAGATCGCCGGTGCGCTGGAGGCCCTGCTGGGCGGCAGTATGGGTGCCGTCGAAGATGGCCCGGACGGCGGTTTTGACGCCGGTACCTTCCGGGGCGCGCTGCTTGCCGATGTGGAAAACCTGGTCCGTGACGGCTTCCTTATTCCTGCTGCCGATTAGGCGTCCGCGGCGTCTGCCTGCAGCCCCCGGTTTTCCACAGGAATGCGCACAATTCTCCAAAATATGGTGAACTAGGCCAATATGGGCTCATCTGCCCCAGCAACCTTTTTCTGTAGGAGCACCGTGCCAAGCAAGGCCAAAACCGGCAAGAAACTCGTGATTGTGGAGTCTCCGGCCAAGAGCAAGACCATCGCCAAGTACCTCGGCGAGGGCTTCATCGTTGAGGCCTCCATTGGTCACATCCGCGACCTGCCGCAGCCGTCCGAGCTCCCCGCAGAGCTGAAGAAAACCTCGGTGGGCAAGTTCGCCGTGGACATCGAGCACGACTTCAAGCCGTACTACGTGGTGTCCGCGGACAAAAAGAAAAAGGTGACCGAGCTCAAGGCGGCGCTCAAAGACGCCGACGAACTTTACCTCGCAACCGATGGGGACCGCGAGGGCGAAGCCATCGCGTGGCACCTGCTGGAAGTGCTCAAGCCCAAGGTCCCGGTGTACCGGATGACGTTCGGCGAAATCACCAAGGAAGCCATCCAGCGCGCCATGGGCAACCTGCGCGATGTCGATTCGGCGCTGGTGGACGCCCAGGAAACCCGCCGCGTCCTGGACCGCCTGTACGGCTACGAAATCTCCCCGGTCCTGTGGCGCAAGGTGGCGCGCGGCCTGTCCGCCGGCCGTGTGCAGTCCGTTGTCACCCGCATGGTGGTGGACCGGGAACGCGAACGCATGGCGTTCAAGGCGGCGTCCTACTGGGACCTCACCGGCCAGTTCGGCGCGGATTCCGGCTCCTTCAAAGCCAAGCTCGCGGCTGTTGACGGCGCCAAGGTGGCCACCGGCCGCGACTTCAACGACGACGGCGTCCTCACCTCCAAGAACGTGGCGCACCTCAATGAGGAGCTGGCTACGTCGCTGGCAGCAGGGCTGCAGGATGCCTCGTTCACTGTCCGTTCCGTGGACACGAAGCCGTACACCCGCCGCCCGGCCGCGCCGTTCACCACCTCCACACTGCAGCAGGAAGCGGGCCGCAAGCTGCGGTTCTCCTCCAAGAGCACCATGCAGGTTGCCCAGCGGCTGTACGAAAACGGCTACATCACCTATATGCGTACCGACTCGTCCGCGCTGAGCGACGAAGCCGTGACCGCTGCCCGCCGGCAGGCTGCCGAGCTGTACGGCCCCGAGTACGTTCCGCAGTCCCCGCGCGTTTACGCCAACAAGTCCGCCAACGCGCAGGAAGCCCACGAGGCCATCCGTCCCGCCGGTGACTCCTTCCGCACGCCCGCCCAGGTGGCGAAACAGCTCTCGGGCGACGAGTTCCGGCTGTACGAACTGATCTGGAAGCGGACCGTTGCATCCCAGATGGGCGATGCCAAGGGCTCGACGGCGACCATCCGCCTGGGTGCGGTGGCTGCGGACGGGCGGGATGCCGAGTTCTCCGCGTCCGGCACCGTGATCACGTTCCCCGGCTTCCTTGCAGCCTATGAGGAAGGCAAGGACGAGACCCGCGGCGACGACGACTCCGACGAAGCCCGCCGTCTTCCCAACGTTGCCAAGGGCGATGCCCTCAAGGCCTCGGACATCATCGCCGTGGGCCACGAAACCTCGCCGCCGCCGCGGTACACCGAAGCGTCGCTGACGGCGGAGCTGGAGAAGAAGGGCATCGGACGCCCGTCCACCTACGCCTCCACCATCTCCACCATCCAGGACCGCGGTTACGTCCGGAAGCAGGGCTCAGCCCTGGTTCCCAGCTGGATCGCCTTCTCGGTCATCCGCCTGCTGGAGCAGCACTTCAGCGACTACGTGGACTATGAGTTCACCGCGGACATGGAAGGCGACCTGGACAAGATCGCCAACGGCCAGGCCGTTGGCGCCTCCTGGCTTCGGCACTTCTACTTCGGGGAAGACTCCGATCCGGGCCTGCTCAGCATCGTGAACAACCTGGGCGAGATCGACGCCCGGGAAATCAACTCCATCCCCATCACCGACGAGATCACGCTGCGGGTTGGCAAGTTTGGTCCGTACCTGGAAAGTTCCGCTGCCACCGTCGACCCCAAGACCGGGGAAATCGTGGAGTCGGCGCGCGCCAATGTGCCGGAGGACCTGGCACCGGATGAACTGACGGCGGCCAAGGCCATCGAGCTGATGGAGACGGCGGCCCCAGAGGAGAGGGTGCTGGGCACCGACCCGCACACGGGCCACACCGTAGTTGCCAAGAACGGCCGCTACGGGGCCTATGTCACCGAGGTCATCCCCGAGATGACCGAGGAACAGATCGCCAACCAGCCGGTGGAGTACTACAAGAACGGCAAGCCCAAGCCGCCTAAGAAGCCGGTCAAGGCCAAGCCGCGCACCGGCTCGCTCTTCAAGTCCATGACCGTCGAGTCCGTAACCCTCGACGAGGCGCTGCAGCTCATGAGCCTGCCGCGCGTCCTGGGCGAGGACGCCGAAGGGAACCTCATCACCGTGCAGAACGGCCGGTTTGGCCCCTACCTGAAGAAGGGGACGGACTCCCGGTCCATCGGCTCGGAGGAAGAAATCTTCACCATCACGCTGGAGCAGGCCCTCGAGATCTACTCCCAGCCGAAGCAGCGCGGTGCCCGTGCTGCGGTGCCGCCGCTGGCGGAATTCGGCCCCGATCCGGTGTCCGAGAAGAACATCGTGGTGAAGGAAGGCCGGTTCGGCCCGTACATCACCGACGGGATCACCAACATCACCGTTCCGCGCGCCACCTCGCTGGAGGAACTCACCCGCGAACAGGCCGTGGAGCTCCTCGCCGAGAAGCGCGCCAAGGGCCCGGTCAAGCGCACGGCCACCCGCAAGGCGCCGGCCAAAAAGAAGGCAACGGCCAAGAAGTAATCTCTTCCGGTTGCTGAGCTGTTCGAAACCCATGTTTCGAACAGCTCAGCAACCGGCGTTTGCGCGAGGCACCGGAACGTGATCGGGTAGAGGCATGACTGAACAGCCCGGAATTGCCGACCCGACTCCGCTGAACGACCTTGAGGAGAAGCTCGCCAAGGGCGGAGAGCCTGACGCGAGTCCCGTGGACGTCATCCTGTCCTTCCTCAACAGCGAGGTGTACATCGTCAGCTCGGACGGCATCGAGGGCGAGGACTCCCAGGTGGAGCCCCTGGTCCTGGCCAACTCCGACGGCGACCCCGTCCTTGCCGTCTTCTCGCACCCCAGCCGTGTTGACGAGCAGTATCTTGCAGCAGCCCCTAACGTGCTCGGCACCCAGGGCGCAGCGATCATCGCCAACATCGGCGAGGAGCTGGGCATGGTCATCAACCCCGGGGCGGCCTACGGCTTCGAAATCAACCCCGAGGGCGTCGCCAACATCAAGCGCGATTTCAAGCGCGCGGACGAACTCCCCGGCGATGCCCCGACGGACCCGTCCACCAACTGACGCCGCAACAATTGACCTGCTGCACCCGTTGACTGGGTGGCGGTTGGAATCCACCTGCTGCGCCAGTGAATAATGGCAGGATGCGACTAGGCGTCCTCGATATCGGGTCCAACACTGTCCATCTTCTGCTGGTGGATGCCCACCCTGGTGCGCGCCCGGTTCCTTTTGCATCTCACAAGCGGCCCCTGTCCCTGGTCCAGTACTTGGAACCTGACGGCAGCATCAGCGACGCCGGGCAGCACGAACTCACCGAATTCGTGCTGGAAGCGTGGGAGTTCGCGGCCCGGCACAAGGCAGAGGACCTCCTGGCGTTTTGTACGTCGGCCATCCGCGAGGCCACCAACGGTCCCGAGGTCCTGGCCCGCGTCAAGCATGAAACCACCGTGACGCTGCAGGAGCTGACCGGCAGTGAGGAAGCGTCCATGACCTTCTTCGCCGTTCGCCGCTGGCACGGCTGGGGTGCCGGCCCCATCCTGAACCTGGACATTGGCGGCGGTTCCTTCGAGATGGCCTTTGGCCAGGACGAGCTCCCGGAGGTGGCCACGTCAGTGCCCCTGGGCGCCAGCCGGCTCACCCGGGACTGGCTGGCGGAGGACCCTCCCAGCGCAAAGAGCGTGAAGGAACTGCGGCGGTACATCCAGGCCACCCTGAAGCCCGCGGTCCGGGAGTTCGACGGCCTGGGCAGGGCCAACCTGGTGGCCGGAACCTCCAAGACATTCCGGTCCCTGGCCCGGATCGCCGGGGCGGCACCGAGCGCGGGCGGTCCCTACGTCAAGCGGGAACTGCACGCCTCCGACCTTGGGATCTGGGCGCAGCGCATTTCGGCGATGAAAGCTGAAGACCGGCTGCATCTGCCCGGTGTCTCCGAGGCGCGCGCACACCAGCTCCTAGCCGGTGCGCTGGTGGCTGAGGCCGCACTGGAGCTGTTCAAATTCAAGAAGCTCCGCATCTGTCCCTGGGCCCTGCGCGAAGGCCTCATTCTGCGCCGCCTTGACCAGCTGGTCTTCTCCGGGCCTCTTGAACCCGCGCCGCATATCGCCGCCCCGCAGGCCGTGGAGGCACCCGTCTAGGACTGGCCTTTAAAAGCGGAAGCACCGGGGCCGGCAACAGGAAAATGGGGGAAAACCTGTTGCCAGCCGCCGGTGCCCTGGCAGACATCCCCATGCCTGCCGCATCACTCGCACCCTCAATGAGGTAGTAACCACAGTAGGGGCGCAACTTGTGAGGGACCTGCGCTGAACATGTGAGCCAGCTGTGAATCCAGCCAACGCGGGGTCAGACATGGCCCAAAATCGGTCAGGAATTGGGCTTTATCCGACCCCGCGTTGCTGTAAGAAGTCGGCACCCGCCGTGGCTAACTGCAATGATGGAGCCATGAGCAACCGAATCGCATTCCTTGGCTGTGGATCCATGAACGAGGCCATTCTCGGCGGCCTGCTGGAAGCTGGCACGGATCCGGCGGACGTCGTGGCCACGGTCCGGCGCGCCGAGCGTGCCGCCGAACTGGCCGAGCGGTACCACGGCATCACCGCCATCGCAGGCGAGGAGGAACCGGACAACAACAGGCAGGCCACCAAGGGGTCCGCCGTCGTCATTCTTGGCGTCAAGCCGGTGGGCATCGCGGACCTCGCCCGGGAAATCAGCGAGGCTCTCTCGCCGAACACCGTAGTGGTCAGCGTGGCCGCCGCCGTGTCGATCGCCCAGCTCGAAGCCGCGCTTCCCGCCGGGCAGCCGGTCATCCGGACCATGCCCAACACACCGGCCAAACTGGGCCGCGGCGTGGTGTCCGTTTCGCCCGGCACCAACTGCACCCCTGAACAGCTCCAGCAGGTCAAGGACATCCTGCAGGGCGCAGGAACAGTCGTCGAAGTACCCGAGGAACAGGTGGACGCGCTCTCGGCCATCAGCGGCTCGGGACCCGCCTACGCGTTCTACCTCGCGGAAGCAATGGCCGCCGCGGGGGTGGAACTGGGCCTGGACCATGAACTGTCCCTGCTCCTGGCCCGCGAAACCGTAGCCGGCGCCGGGCTCATGCTCGCCGAACCCGGTGCCGACCCGTCAGCACTGCGGAAGGCGGTCACCAGCCCGAACGGCACCACGGAACGCGCCATCGCCACCTTTGATGAGCAGGGCATTCCGTCCATCATCGCCGCCGGGGCCAAGGCCGCAGCGGACAGGGCAGCGGAGATCACTAAACAGCTCGGCTAATTGGGCCGACGGCCGCAAGGTTCCCTGGCCGAGCTTGCGAGGTTAGGGTGCGGTTGGGGACTACGGCCTGGCGGCGAAACGCTCCAGCAGGTCCACGTGGCCGGACACGATCAGCATGTCCCGCGAGGACACCTTGGTCTCCGGCCGCGCGTAGGTGAAGTCCTCACCCGGTGACTTCACGCCCACGATCGTCACGCCGTACTTGGAGCGGACCTTGGACTCATCAAGCGTGAAACCAACTGTTTCACGGGGCGGGTACATCTTGACGATGGCGAAGTCGTCGTCGAATTCGATGAAGTCGAGCATGCGCCCGGACACCAGGTGCGCCGCGCGTACGCCAGCGTCCGCTTCCGGATAAATCACGTGGTTGGCGCCGATCCGGGTGAGGATTTTGCCGTGCGACGGTGTAATCGCCTTCACCCACAAGTGTTCAATGCCCAGGTCCACCAGGTTGACGGTAATCAGCACGGAAGACTCAATGGACGTGCCCACGCCCACGACGGCCGAGCTGAACTCCTGGGCTCCAAGCTGCCGGAGTGCGTCAATGTTGGTGGCGTCGGCCTCCACCACATGGGTCAGCAGGGGAGCCCACTTCTGCACCAGGGTCCGGTCCCGTTCGATCGCGAGCACTTCACGGCCCTGCTTCACCAGCTGCTCGGCGGTGGATGAACCGAAGCGGCCCAGCCCGATCACCAGCACCGGGGCATTGTGTGCGGGGCGCCTGGGGGCGTCTGGGGAACTAGCCAATGATGGGCCTCTCTTCGGGATAGTGGTAGAGCTGGCTGCGCTGGCGCAGGGCCAGGGCGGCGGCGAGGGTTACGGTGCCTACACGGCCCGCAAACATGAGCGCTGTCAGGACGTACACGCCCTCGGGCGGAACCTCCGCGCTGAGGTTGGTGCTCAGCCCCACCGTGGCGAACGCGGAAATGGTCTCGAACAGGACGCGGTCCAGGGACGCGCCGCTGATATGGAGCAGGAGGAACGCGGAGACGGACACCAGGGTGGCGCCGGCAACGATGACCGAAATGGCCACCCGCATGCTGCCCTCCGGGATGGTCCTGCCGTACACCTTGACGTCGGCGTCGCCCCGAGCTTCAGCAACGATGGCCAGGAACATCACGGCGATGGTGGTCACTTTGATGCCGCCCGCCGTCGACGCTGAGCCGCCGCCGGCGAACATCAGGGCGTCCGTCAGGAGCATGGTGGTGGATTCCATCTGATTCTGGTCCACCAGGTTGAACCCGCCGGACCGGGTCATGACGGAGGCGAACAGCGAGTGTGTCACCTTGTCTCCGAAACCCATCGTGCCGATGGTCCGCGCGTTGTCCCACTCCATCAGGCCCCACAGGAACGTACCCGCCACCAGGAGGATAAAGGAAACCTGGATGGTCAGCTTGGTGTGCAGGTTCCACCGCTTCCAGTTCAAGCCGTTCTGCTGCAGGACCATCACCACGGGAAATCCAAGGCTGCCCAGGAAGACGCCCAGCATCAGGGGAACCAGGATCCACAGGTCAGTCTCGTACGGGACGATGCCGTCCGAGTGCGGGGTGAAGCCGGCGTTGTTGAAGGATGAGATGGCGTAGAAGATTCCATGCCACACGGATTGCCAGAACGGCTCGCCCAGGGTGAGGAACCGTGGGATCAACGCCAGCGCCAGGATCCCTTCGATGACCACGGAGGTGGTGATGACGATCCGCAGCAGGGTACCCACTTCACCGAGGCGGCCTGCGTTGTTCATGGATTCCGCCGCAATGATCTTGCCGCGGACTCCCAGCCGTTTGCTCACCATCAGGGCCAGCAGCGACGCCAGGGTCAGGGTGCCCAGGCCGCCGATGAACACGCCGATCAGGATCACCAGCTGGCCGAAGAAGGACCAGTGGACCGCCGTCGACACTACCGTGAGGCCTGTAACGCACACGGCGGAAACTGCGGTGAACATTGCCTGGTGCAGTGGGGTTGCGGTGCCGGTGGCAGAGGAAACGGGCAAGGACAGCAGGAAGGTGAACACCAGGCAGACGGCGGCGAACGCGCTCAGGGCAAGCCGGGCAGGGGAAGTGTTGGCAATGTCGTCAATGAAGTCGCGGAGCCGCGTTAGGATCCAGAGGCCCTCCCGCTCCTGCGCGGGGTGCCAGCTGGCCGAATTCCGGGGCCTCGACTGGCTTTGCGTCATGTGTGGCTTTTCCTCGGTTGAATCTGCTTCCCTCAGTAGTAAACCACTAATGCCCGCGTAATGGCCGGGCGGACAAGGGCCCGGCCTCCGGTAGCCTGTGATTGATGACATACCTGCCCGGTCTCAGCAAGCCCGCGCCGCCAACGACGGTGGCGTGGAGCCCTGACATGACCGCCTACAACTTCGGACCCGGCCATCCCATGGCACCGGAGCGGATGGACCTAACGGCACGCCTGGTCCGGAGCCTGGGACTGTTTGATCTTGAGCATGTTTCGGTGGAAGCCCCCGAGGTGGCCGCCGACGCCGACCTGGAGTCCGTGCATTCGGCCGAGTTCGTTGCTGCGGTGCGGCGGGTGAGCGAGGACCCGTCCGAATCGGATGAATCCCGCGGCCTGGGCACCGAGGACGACCCCGCCTTTGCCGGGATGCATGAAGCCGCCGCGCGGCTGGCGGGCGGATCCCTGCTGGCTGCGTCCCGAATCCTGGACGGGTCAGCCCTGCACGCCGTGAACTTCGGCGGCGGCATGCACCACGCGGCCAGGGACCGTGCCAGCGGCTTCTGCATCTACAACGACGCCGCACTTGCCGTGCAGAAGCTGCTCGACGGCGGCATCCGCAAGGTGGCGTATATCGACGTTGACGCCCACCACGGCGACGGCACGGAAAGCATCTTCTGGGACGATCCCCGGGTCCTCACCCTTTCCCTGCACGAAACGGGCCTCACGCTGTTCCCCGGTACCGGGTTCGCCAACGAGATCGGCGGGCCGCAGGCGGAGGGGACGGCCGTTAACATCGCCTTGCCGGCCGGAACGGGCGACGCCGGCTGGCTTCGGGCGTTTTACGCCGTGGTGCCGCAGCTCGTGGCCGCCTTCGAACCCGAAGTGATCGTAAGCCAGCACGGCTGTGACTCCCACCGGACGGACCCGCTCACGCACCTCAATCTCAGCGTTGACGGCCAGCGGGAGGCGGCATCCGCCGTCGGACATCTCGCCGAGCGCCACTGCGACGGCCGCTGGATCGCCACCGGCGGCGGCGGGTACAACGTCCTGCATGTGGTGCCGCGGTCCTGGAGTCACCTGGTGGCCATCGCCGCGGGGCGGCCGGTGCCGCTGCGTACGCCGGTGCCGCAGGACTGGCGCGACTATGTGGAAGGGAAATTCGGCACGTCCACGCCCGGCCTGATGGGCGACGACGTGGAGCTGTGGTGGCGGTCATGGGAGGTCGGTTTCGATCCCAACGACGCCGTGGACCGTACCGTCATGGCCACCCGCAAATCCGTGTTCCCGCTCCACGGACTCGACCCCTGGTTCGACTAGTGTCCCGTCCGGCCCCGCATTGCATCAGGATGCAGCCTTTTCGGTCTGGAACACCACGCCTGCCGCGCCAATCAGCCAGCCCAGCAGCGACAGGGCGAACGCTCCGATCAGGTCCGTGGACGCCGTGCCCTTGGCCAGCCAGAGGAGCAGGACCAGCAGCCCCACCGCCATGTAGACCACAATGGCCGCGACGATCCGTCCGGACAGCCTGGCGGTGACGTCGCCGGGGCTGAAGGGGGTTTCGGTGCGGCCAGACCCCTCAGCGTGCCGCACTTCGGCGATGGTAAATCCCAGGGCGGAGGCTGTCAGCGAGCTAAGCGACGTGGTCAGGACACCCGCCGCCGTGACCAATGCGCCGTTCAGGGCGGGAGCGGCAGTCCTTCCGTCCGGCACCCAGAACCCGACGCGGAGCAGCACGCTGCCCCACACGGCGACGAAAAGGCCCAGGAACACAAAAGCGATGATGTTGAACAGTTGCCGGCGCAGGGCATCCATGATGGCCCACCCCCTTGTCTCAGGTGGCGGCGGCCGGGCCGGCCGGGGCACAGTTCAACCGTTGTAACACCTGCGCCGCATGGGCAGCAATAGCCAGTTGGCTGACGAAATAGTTGATGCCTTTCGGCGTATATGTCGTTAGGGTGGGAGGCATGGTGACAGACGACGTATTTGCCGTCATTGCGGAATCAACCCGGCGGGACATCTTGGTCTCCCTCCGCTCCGGAGACAAGGCCGTGGGGGAACTCGTGGAAGAACTGGCAGCAAGCCAGCCCACCATTTCCAAGCACCTCAAGGTCCTGCGCGAGGCGCAGCTGGTCAGCATGCGGGCGCAGGGACAGAAGCGCTACTACGCGCTGAACCGCAAGCCGCTGGAAGGGATCGCCAGCTGGCTGGAAACGTTCGACGTCGGCTCGTCGGCTCCCGCTGCTGCTCCGCTCCGTCCCGCAGGCCGCGCCGCCGGGGACTCCGCCACCCCCCGGGGCGCTGCCGGCGAGACGCCCGAGGCGGTGGCTGCCGAGGCCGTCTCGGAAGGCGTCCTGGCACCGGACGGTGCCGAACTGAGCCCCGCCGTCGTTATTCCCGGCGGCACCACACAGTCGCTGAGCGATGACAGCGTTCCGCAGCAAATCGGCCGCACGGTGGGCCGTGCGGCGACCCGCGCGGCCGACCTGCTGGCCAACTTGCCGAAGTTCGGCCGCAAAAAGTAGCCCCTTAGCCCAAGTAAGTAGCGTCAAGTGTCGTTTTGACCCCTCAAAACGACACTTGACGCTACTCAGTTGGGGCAGGACCTACCTGTTCAGCAGGCGGACGTGGTCCGGGGTGAGCTCCGAGATGTTGCTGACGCCGAGGAGCGCCATGGTGCGGGCCATGTCCTTCTCTAGGATCTGGAGGGTGCGGTCCACACCGGCGCGGCCGCCGGCCATCAGTCCGTACAGGTAGGCGCGGCCGATCAGGGTGAAGTCCGCACCGAGGGCCAGGGCTGCCACGATGTCAGCGCCGCTCATGATGCCGGTGTCCAGCATGATCGCGGCGTCGGTGTTGTCCGCCGTGAAAGCCTGCTTGACCTCGGGGAGCAGGTGGAACGGAATGGGAGCCCGGTCCAGCTGGCGTCCGCCGTGGTTGGACAGCACCACACCGTCGGCGCCGTGGTCAACCACCCGGCGGGCGTCCTCCACGGTCTGGATGCCCTTGACCACCAGCTTGCCCTTCCAGGTTTCGCGCAGCCAGTCGAGGTCCTCGAAGGTGAGGGTGGGGTCGAACATCGAGTTGATGAGGTCCGCCACGGTGCCGGTGTAGCGGGACAGCGAGGCGAATGTCAGCGGCTCGTGCGTGAGGAAGTTGAACCACCAGGCCGGGCGGTAGGAAGCGTCCAGCACGGTCTTGACTGTCAGTGCCGGCGGGATGGTCATGCCATTGCGGACGTCGCGGAGGCGGGCGCCGGCGACGGCGGTGTCCACGGTGACCATCAATGTGTCGTTCCCGGCCCTGGCGGCGCGCTCAATCAGTTCCAGCGAGCGGTCGCGGTCTGTCCAGAGGTACAGCTGGAACCAGTTGCGGCCGTTCGGGGCGGCGGCGGCGACGTCCTCGATGGAAGCGGTGCCCATGGTGGAGAGGGTGTAGGGGATGCCCGCAGCTTCGGCCGCCTGGGAACCGGCGTACTCGCCCTCGGACTGCATCATCCGGGTGAAACCGGTGGGGGCGATGCCCACGGGAAGGCGGGAGGGCTTGCCCAGGATTTCGGTGCCCAGGTCGATCGTGGAGACGTTCCGCAGGATGCCGGGCCGGAACTCGATGTCCAGGAACGCCTGGCGTGCTCGGCCGAGGGTGATTTCCTCTTCAGCTGCGCCGTCCGTGTAGTCGAACGGGGCCTGGGGGGTGCGGCGCTTGGCGATGTCCCGGAGTTCCCAAATGGTGCTGGCGCGCTTGAGCCGGGCCTCCTTGCTGAACTCAGGCTTCTTGAACTGCATCAGGGGGGCCAGGTCCGAGTACTTGGGGATGCGCCGCTTCAGTGCCGCCGGAACAGCGGACGGCGCCGGTGCTTTAGCGGGTGCCGGCGCGGCGGGAATGTCGGTGGCATCCGGCGCGGGGGTCGTTTCCGGGTTGTTGGGCTGGATGGTGTGGGTCATGGCGTCCTCCATTGGGCAGGCGGGTCCGTGTCCGGAACCTTCTGTGGTCTAACCACACTCTAGGCCATGTGGTCCAACCACATCAACTACTATTTACGTATGCGCACCCACCAGCTTGTCCTGTCCTGGATCGAGAACGAGCTTTCCGGCGGCCGGCTGACCGTGGGCGGCCGGCTTCCGGCCGAGCGCACCCTGGCGGAACAGCTGAAGGTGTCGCGGACCTCGGTCCGGGAGGCGATCCGCATCCTTGAGGCCATGGGTGTGGTCCGGGCCGGCGTAGGGTCGGGCCCGGAAGCGGGAACCGTTGTCATTTCGGATCCGACGGCCGCGCTTGGCTCCGCCCTCCGGCTGCACGTGGCCACCCAGCACCTGCCGGTGGCGGACATCGTGGAAACCCGCGTGCTGTTGGAGTCGTGGGCCGTGGCGAAAGCCGGTCCGGATGCACCGGAACTGGAGGAGGCCTCGGCGCTTCTTGAAGCGATGGCCGCAGAAGACCTCGCGGTCAGCGACTTCCTGGCACTGGACGTCCGTTTCCACCTGGCGCTGGCCGACGCCGCGGGCAACGCCGTTGTGAGCGCGATGATGGGATCGCTCCGCGAGTCCATTCAGGGATATGCGGCGGAGCTGACGTCCGGACTGCCTGACTGGGAGGCCACGGCATCGCGGCTGCGGGCCGAGCACCAGGACATCCTGGCGGCCATCAGGAACGACGACGGCGGGCAGGCGGCCAGTCTGGTGGCCGCCCACATTGAGGGGTACTACAAAGAGGCCGGGCTGGCTTCCGCCGGAACGGAACCGGCCCGGCCGTAGCGCGGGCCCGCGTCCGCCGGCCCGTCAGCCGTGGACTGCCGTGCGGGGGGCCTTGGCCGGGCCGGTGCTTGAACGCACTTCGAGCCTGGGCTGGTACCGGCTCCCCGGAGCCTCGTTCTCCTCCTTGCGGATGAGCGCCCGCAGCTGCTGCCATGCCTGCTCGCCCAGTTCCGTGATGGGCACCGCCGCCGTGGTGAGGGCCGGCGTCGTGTATTTGGCGAACGGAATATCGTCGAAGCCGGTGACGGAGATGTCTCCCGGCACGTCCAGGCCGCGTTCATGCAGCCCGCTCATCAGGCCCATGGCCACCAGGTCGTTAAAGGCCAGGATTCCCGTGGCGCCGCTCTCCAGTACCGCGTCCACTGCCCCGTGTCCGGTGTCGAAGTCGGATCCGCCTTCAAGCATGGTCACCTCCACCTGGGGATGGGCTGCCTTGAAGGACTCCAGTCCCTGGAGCCGGAGTCCGTTCGAGGCGCTGCGGGGCGGACCGGCAAGGAATGCCAGGCGGGTGTGTCCGAGGTCCACCAAGTGCTCCGCGATGTCCTGCACGCCCTGGCCGTAGTCCACCACCAGGCTGGGTACGCCGGCGGCTGCGGTGGTCCTGTTGATCAGCACCAGGGGGTGCAGCGAGGGTGCGATCTCCTCCAGTTCGGCGTCGCTCATGCGGGGTGCGCAGAGGACGAGGCCGTCACAGCGACGGCGGGCCTCGCCGGCGAGGATGGCCTCCTCGCTGGAAACCTCGAAGGAATCGGCGATCAGAACCCGGTAGCTGTCCTGCGCGGCGGCGCGGCTCAGGCCGCGAAGAATCGCCTGGAAGGTGGGGTTGGCCAGGTCCGGCACAACGATTCCGATGGTGTCGGTCTTACCCAGGGCCAGGCTGCGCCCGACAGGATTGGGCTGGTACTTCAGTTCCGCCGCCGCTGCCCGGACGCGGGCTGCGATGTCCGGGTCCACTGTGAAGTTGCCGTTCATTACGCGGGAAACCGTGGCGTGCGAAACCCCTGCCTTGATGGCGACATCCGCGATGCCAATCCGGCCGGTTGCCGATTTCCTGACCATGCTGGTCCCTTCCTTGGCGCAGCGGACGGTGTCCCTGCGCGTACTGCTGCCCGATGGCAGGCTCCTGCCGCCTTTGCCCGACGGCGTGTCCAACACAGCATATACCGCTGCGGGAAAGCGATTTCTCTCATTTTCCCAAGTTTTCCAGCAACTTTTTGTCCATTCGGCGGAGCCGGAGCCGCAGCCGGACTGGAAACCGTTTTCTCCCAACGCTGATAATGGTTGACGGATGCACATTCCCCTTGGTACAAATCTTATAGCGACCTGAGAAAACGCTTTCTTGGGCAAGGTGCAGCACTGCACCGATTGTCGAACGTCAGAGGCCGCCGGGCGGCCGGGTATCAGCTTTCGAAAGGGACCCCTCATGGTCAACACAGCCGAATCCAGTTCTGCTGCAGGGGCGGCAACAGCTGCTCCGGACACCGCCGCAACTGTGGGCGCTGCTGCCGCAGCCGGCGGTAAAGCCCGCATTGCCTTGATCGGCACCGGGGGCCGCTCGGAAATGTACATCCGGGCAATCTTCGGCAACTATGCCCACACCGCAGAGCTGGTGGCCTTCTCCGACGTGAATCCCGGGCGCGTGGAGTTCTACCAGAAGCTCATCCAGGAACTGGGTGCGCCGGGGCCTGTTGCTTCGTTCGATCCCGCAGATCTCACCGCCTTCATCCAGGCCAACAACATCGACCGCGTAGTGGTGACTACGCCGGACTACACCCACGCCGACTACATTGTTGAAGCGCTCCGTGCAGGGGCCGACGTTGTGGTGGAAAAGCCGCTCACCATCGACGCCGAGGGCTGCCGGCGCATCACCCAGGCCGTGCACGAGACGGGCCGCAACGTGGTGGTCACGTTCAACTACCGCTACTCGCCGCGGAACAGCGCCCTCAAGGAAATCATCCAGAGCGGTGTGATCGGCAAGGTTACCTCCATCGACTTCAGCTGGGTCCTGGATACCGTCCACGGGGCTGACTACTTCCGCCGCTGGCACCGCGATAAGAAGAACTCCGGCGGCCTGCTGATCCACAAGGCATCCCACCACTTCGACCTGGTCAACTGGTGGATCGATGACGTCCCCGAGCGCGTCTTTGCCTCCGGCGGCTTGAAGTTCTATGGCGACAAGAATGCGGCAGAACGCGGCCTGGGCCCCCGTCCCGAACGCGGCACCCCCAGCGCCGACGCCCCGGCCACGGCAGAGAAGGACCCGTTCACGCTGGACCTCCGCGAGGACGAGCGGCTCAAGGCCCTCTTCCTGGACAACGAGCACTACGACGGATACCGCCGCGACCAGGACGTCTTCACCGGCGGCATCACCATCGAGGACAACCTCGCGCTGGTTGTGGAATACCAGGGCGGGCCGCGCCTGAGCTACTCACTGAACGCACACAGCCCCTGGGAGGGCTACCGCGTGGCGGTCAACGGCACCGAAGGCCGCGCCGAACTCGAAGTGGTGGAACGGGCCGCCGTCACCAGCAGCACGGACAAAAAGACCGTGGTGGACCCGAGTGCTACCCCCGTCGAGGAAGACGACGCCATCCGCCGCAACGGTGAACGCCTCGTGGTCCAGCGCCACTGGGAAGCTGCCTACGAGGTGCCGATCGTCAACGGCGAAGGAGGCCACGGCGGCGGGGACGAGCTCCTCCTCTCGGACCTTTTCAACGGACCGGGGGAAGACCCCCTGGGCCGACCGTCCGGTTACCTGGACGGACTGCGCTCCGTCTCCGTGGGCATCGCCGGGAACCGCTCGCTTGAATCGTCCCTGCCCGTCCGCATCGAGGACCTGGACCTCGGCGTCGACCTCCGACGCGGCGCCTAGTCCGCGGCCTGAAAACCTAAAGGAACCAATATGAGCAGGATTTTTGTCACCGGCGGCTCCGGCCGGCTGGGACGCAGTGTGGTGGCGGGGCTTGCAGAAGCCGGCCACCACGTCATCTCGGTGGACCGGGACGCCGTGCCGGCCGATCAGCTGCCAGCCGGCGTCGTGCAGGAAACGGCAGACCTCCTTGCTCCGGGGGAGGCGCTGCGCCTCCTTCGCGAGACCAGGCCCGACGCCGTCATCCACCTTGCGGCGATCGCGGTTCCGTTCAGCGCGCCCGAGGACGTCATCTTCGCCACCAACACCCGGCTCGCCTTCGCCGTGGTCAGCGCCGCGACGGAACTGGGAGTGCCGAAGATCGTGACGGCCAGCAGCCCCACGGTCCTCGGCTACGGTTCGCCCGCCGGGTGGCTGCCGGCCGCGTTCCCGCTTGACGAGCGGACCACGCCGCGGCCGTGGAATGCCTACGCCCTGTCCAAGCTCATCGCCGAGCAGACCGTGCAGATGTTCGCTGCCGCGCAGGGGGAGAAGATCCGTTATGCCGCCTTCCGCCCCTGCTTCGTGATCTCGCCGGAGGAGTGGGACGGCGCACCGACGCAGCAGGGCCACACCCTTGCCGAGCGGCTGGCCGATCCGGCGCTGTCCGCCCCGGCCTTGTTCAACTACGTGGATGCCCGGGACGTGGCGGATTTCCTGATCCTGCTGCTGCAGAAGATGGACTCCATTCCCAACGGGGAAACCTTCTTCGTGGGCGCGGCCGACGCCCTCGCCACGGCATCCCTCGCCGAACTGATGCCCAGGTTCCTGCCCGGAAGTGAAGCCCTCAGTGCCGGGCTGACCGGCACCAGCCCCGCCTTCTCCATCGCTAAAGCCCAGGAACTCCTGGGCTGGCAGCCCACGCGCAGCTGGCGCACGGAACTCAAGTCCCATCCCACCCTCAACGACGAGACCTCCGCGCTGGTCAGTGCCGGCAGCGGAACCAAGGAGACATCATGAAATTCGACGGCGTACTGTTCTTTCCTGTCACTCCGTTCACGGCCGAAGGTGCCGTTGATGTAGAGCTGCTGAAGGAACACATCAGCTCCCGGCTCCCGTTCGGGCCCGGCGGTGTGTTCCCCGCCTGCGGAACCGGCGAATTCCACGCCCTCAGCATCGAGGAGGTCCGCACGGTGGTGACGGCCGCCGTCGAGGTTGTGGCAGGAAAAGTCCCGGTAGTAGCCGGCGCCGGTGGTCCGCTTGGCCACGCCCTTGCAGCCGCCCGCGCCGCGGAAGAAGCCGGCGCGGACGCCCTCCTGGTCCTGCCGCCGTACCTGGTCACCGGGCCCACGGACGGACTGGTGGCCTACATCGAAGCAGTCGCTGCCGCCAGCAGCCTGCCGGTGATCGTCTACCACCGCGGCAACGCCAAGTTCACGGCCGCTTCCATGGCCCGCCTGGCGGCCAACCCGAAGGTGGTCGGCTTCAAGGACGGGCTGGGGGACGTGGGCCTTGCCCAGGAGATTGTGTCCGCCGTCAAGGCCACCGACCGGGAGGACTTCGCCTTCTTCAACGGACTGCTCACCGCGGAACTGACGCAGGGCGCCTACCGCGGCCTCGGCATCCCGCTCTACTCCTCGGCCGCCTTCGCCATGGCCCCGGAGATCGCCAAGGCCTACTACGACGCCTACATGGCCGGCGACGAGGAGCGCCGCAACGCCCTGCTCGAAGGCTTCTACGCGCCCCTGGTCCGCCTCCGCGACCAGACCCCGGGCTTCGGCGTTTCGCTGATCAAGGCAGGCCTGCGCCTGGGCGGGCTGCCGGTAGGCTCCGTGCGCCCGCCGCTGGTGGACCCCACAGAGGAGCAGCTGGTGCAGCTGAAGTCCATCCTCGCCAAGGGCTACGAGCTGGCCGGCCGCTGATGAGCGCCCCGGCGGCCGAAGCCGTCCGCACCGTTCCCCGCATCACGGGCCTGACCTCCCGGCTCATCACCGTCCCGCTGCGCCGAAGCTGGGGCGTCGAGGCACCCGAGAACCACGTGATCGTCACCGAAATCCACACGGACGACGGCGGCGCGGGGCACGGTTTTACATGGACGCCCACCATCGGCCCGCAGGCCGTCAAGGCGCTGCTGGACTACGACATCGCCCCTTTTGTCACCGGGCTGCCGGCCAATCCGGAGACCGTCTGGGACGCGCTGTGGAAACGCCTGCACGAGGCCGGCGGCGGGGGACTGACCACCATCGCCATGGCCGGCGTCGACCTTGCCCTGTGGGACCTGCAGGCCCGCCGTTCCCAGACATCCGTGGCCGGGCTCCTGGGCCAGCGGCAGGAATCGGCGGAGGTGTACGGGTCCGGGGTGAACCTGCACTACACCCTTGAAGAGCTCGTTGCCCAGGTTGAGCGGTGGGTTGCGGCCGGGCACCAGGCGGTAAAGATCAAGGTGGGCAAGCCCGATATCCGGGAGGACGCTGAACGGGTGGCCGCAGTCCGCTCCGTTCTGGGGCCCGACCGGAAGCTGATGATCGACGCCAACCAGCGCTGGGACCTCCCTACCACCCTCCGCGCCCTGGATGTCCTGTCCGGCTTCGGGCTGGAGTGGCTGGAGGAACCCATCCGCGCCGACGACCTGTGGGCATACCGCAGGCTCCGCAAGCATTCACCTGTGCCCATCGCGCTCGGCGAAAACCTGCACACCATCTACCGCTTCCGCGATTTCATCGACGCCGAGGCGGTGGACATCATCCAGCCCAACATCATCCGGGTGGGCGGGATTACCCCGTTCCGGCGGATCGTCGAGCTGGCCCGGACCAACAGCATCCGGGTGATGCCCCACCTGCTGCCGGAACTTTCCGGACAGCTGGCGCTCACCCTGGCGGAGCCCACACTCGTGGAGGACGTGGAAGAAGCATCCTTCGAACAGCTCGGCATCCTGGACGGGCCCTCTCCCGTGCGCTTCAGCGACAGCCGGGTAACCCTGGCCGGCCAGCCGGGCCTCGGCTTCCGGTTCCGGGACGAACTTTAAACTACAGACGAAGAACAGGTACCTGAGTGACAACTGCAACGCTTTCCCTGTCCGAACTCACCGCCGCCGCCACCCAGGCAGCCACGATTTCCGCCGCCGCACCCGATGCCGAACGCGCTGCCTGGCTCACGGCAGTAGCTGACGCGCTGGATGCCAACGCTGCCGAACTGGTGGACATTGCGGATTCGGAGACCAGCCTTGGCGCCCCGCGGCTGACCGGCGAAGTGGCCCGGACCTCCGGCCAGCTGCGCCTCTTCGCCCGCGTGATCACCGAAGGCTCCTACCTCGAGGCCATCATCGACCACGCGGACCCGGCCTCCACCCCGCCCAAGCCCGACCTCCGCCGCATCCTGCGGCCGATCGGTCCGGTGGCAGTCTTTTCCGCCTCCAACTTCCCGTTTGCCTTCTCGGTGGCCGGAGGTGACACCGCCTCGGCCCTCGCCGTGGGCTGCTCCGTCATCGTCAAGGCCCACTCCGGCCACCTGCGCCTGTCCGAGCGGACAGCGGAAATCGTGGCTGATGCCCTCGGCGCCGCGGGAGCACCGGAAGGCCTGTTCGCGCTGGTCAGCGGCCGTGAGGTGGGCACCGCCCTGGTCCAGGACCCGGCCATCAAGGCAGTGGGGTTCACCGGCTCCATCCCCGGGGGGCGTGCCTTGTTCGACCTCGCAACCTCCCGGCCCGACCCCATCCCGTTCTACGGGGAACTGGGCAGCCTCAATCCAGTGGTCATCACCGCTGCAGCACTGGCAGAACGCAGCGGCCAGCTCTCGGCGGGCCTGGCAGGCTCGTTCACGCTTGGTGCGGGGCAGTTCTGCACCAAGCCGGGTTTGGTCTTCATTCCGGCAGGAACCTCCTTTGCCGCGGAAGTGGCGGAGGCCAGCAAGGACAAGCCCGCCGTCGGCATGCTCACCAGCAGGATCGCCGAGGCATACCCGGATGGGCTCCGCAGCTTTGCGTCGGTGCCCGGGGTGGACGTGGTCAGCGGCAGCGTGGACCAGGATGCCGCAGCCAACGGTGCAGCGCCGGTGGTCTTCTCCATCTCCGCCGCGAAGGTGCTGGAGAACCCGGGGCAACTGCTCGAAGAGTGCTTCGGACCCACCACCGTGCTGATCGAATACGCGGACCAGGCCGAACTGTCGGCCGTGCTGGCCAAGGTGCCGGGCAGCCTGACAGCCACCCTCCACGCCCAGCCCGGCGAGGACGTCACAGCGCTCGTGGAGCAGCTCTCCGGGCTGGCCGGCCGGGTCCTGTTCGACGGCTGGCCCACCGGCGTCGCCGTCAACTGGGCCCAGCAGCACGGCGGCCCGTACCCGGCCACCACGTCCCTCTTCACCTCGGTGGGCGCGACGGCGGTGCGCAGGTTCCAGCGGCCGGTCGCCTACCAGGACGCGCCGGAAACGGTGCTGCACCCGGCGCTGCACGAGGCCAACCCGCTGCGCATCCCGCGTCGTGTGGACGGTGAACTCGTGCTGCCGTAGCTGTAGCGCTCTCGCACTCAGTGCCGCTTAAACTCAAACGCTCTATCACTTTCTTTAGGAGAGTGATAGCGCGTTTCAGTTTAAGCGGCAGGACGTCCGGAGTGCTGCTCGGCCGGCGGGCGTCACGCAGCGCCGGCTTTTGGCAAGCGCACAACGACGGCGCCCGGTTTGGCGGGGGAGCGGCGCCTGTGGTGGGCCAAAAGGCTGCCAGACGTGACGCCGTCGTACGTCCAGCCCGACGCCCCCTCACGTGCCGCCCCGGCCGGAGCGACACGTGAGAGAGGATCGGCGAGAAACCGGCATCACGTGAGAGAGGGTTACAGCTGCAGCGTGACGGGGCGCTGCAGCCCGTTCACGATGGCCACCGGCCAGCGGGGGTCCACCGTGAGGACCTGCAGGCCGGACTCCGTCAGCTGCACGGTGTCCTCGATCTTGACTGCGGGACCCGAAGGGTTCCAGGTGAAGGTCTGGCCCAGGACAACCGTGTCCGCCACGGCGGAGGTAACGCGCGGGTCCCGGCCCGCATACCCGGCGGGACCGCCCTGGTGGTGCTGTTCCCACTGGTCGGCGCCGAAGCCGTGACGGACGTACGATGCCTGAATTTCGGAGAAGATACGGTCCAGCCGCGCGCCCGGGACCGTGGCGTCGAAGATGTCCGCCTCCACTGCGGCGATCCGGGCCTCCGCGTCCCGCTCCTCCAAAGTGCCGGCGTCGAACCGCACCCAGCGGGTGATGTTGGCAACTAAGCCGTCCCGGCGCGCGCAGACCACGGCCATCGCGCGGCGGCCAAGGGGGGAATGGGTGGCCAGCGGGTGGCGGAACGTGTTGCGGGAACTGCCGTTGCACAGCAGGACCAGGGGTTCCGCTCCTGCCGCCACCACGCGTTCGGCCAGGGCGGACACCAGCTCAAATTCCGTGGTGTCCGGCCGTGCGGTGGACAGCACATCGGTCATGATGGCTGCCAACTCGGCGCTGAGGAGGGCGTAGCGGGCGCTTTCGGCGGGAAGCAGCTGCTGGCGGGCGGCGCGCAGCTCGGACGCGACGTCCGCTTCCACCAGCGGAGCCTGGGCTCCGGCAGGGGAAGAGCCGACGGCGGCGGCAGCCTCGTGCAGGTTTCCGTACCAGGGAACGGTGTGCAGGGAGACCCCGGCCGGGAGCTCCTCGGCGGCGATACGGCCGGCTTCGTTGTTGAAGGTCACCAGGTGGTCGCCGCCGCGGTCCACCAGCACCGCGGCGATGGGATCGCCGGCGAGGCTGATGTGGACCCGGCTGCCGTCCAGGTACCAGGTCAGTGCCGTGTGCGTTGTCAGGAGCAGCGAGTCCCGGCCGGCGGCGTCAAGGATGTCCAGGACCCGGCGGCGCTTGACCTCCCGGTCCGCCGCTGATGCCGGTGATACGCGGAGGGCCGGCGGAGCGGCGGCTGTTGTCTGGGTCATGAGAGGTCCCCCTGTTGGTTGATTAAAGCTTCGATGTCGGTGGTGTTCAGGATGCCGTCGGCAATAAAG
The DNA here is from genome assembly GCF_003367205.1 of Arthrobacter sp. RT-1. Taxonomy (NCBI): domain Bacteria; kingdom Bacillati; phylum Actinomycetota; class Actinomycetes; order Micrococcales; family Micrococcaceae; genus Arthrobacter; species Arthrobacter sp. RT-1. The sequence continues at coordinate 77,312 of NZ_QRGQ01000009.1, read as the reverse complement.
ACGAAAATTTTGCGCCGGACCGGGTTGCCGGGTTCGGCGATGACGGGAGTGTCCCAGGCGAGCGACTGGCCCACGCCGGGATACCCTTCCAGGCGGACGAACCAGGGGTCCGTGGAACCGCGGGGAGCGACGAAAACCAGGGTGGCCTCGCCGTCGGCCGTTCCCGGGCCGAACTTTCCGGTCCAGGCGAGCCAGCGCGCCACGCTGCCGTGCACCCCCGGTTCACCGGTGCCGGCGGGGGTCCACACAGCAGCGCTGCGGCACTCCGGCAGCCGCCAGAAAAAGCCGCCGTAGCCGCCCTCATGGCGGCCATTGGAGCCGGGGCTGCCCAGACTGACCGGGTTGGTGCCGGCGGGGGAGAGGGCGAACTCGAGGGACAGGGCCCACACCCTTGGGCTGATGCCCTGCCAGCGCCAGGATCGGTCTTCCGCGAGGACGGGCTTGCCGTCGGGTCCGTTCCAGCTGAGCGTCTCCTGCAGCCTGCCGGCGGAGCCGCCGGACACGGCGGCGGTCTGATCCAGGACAGTTTCGGTGACGGAGATGCTGCCGTGGTCGCGCCGCCAGACGTACTGCCCGGCGTCGCGCGTATAAGTCCTGCCGCCCCAGAAGTTGATGCCGTCCACGTCCTGCAGCGCCACGCCCGCGCCCAGGTGCCACACATGGTCAAACGGCTGGTGGTCGGTCACCACGGTGCCGGCCAGCGTGCGGACGGGGTGCAGGTAGGGCCGCGGCGAGGAAACGGCACGAATGCGGCTGCCGTCCTGGTAATCCGCCACCGCACGCCCGTCCACGGTCAGCGAGCGGACCGCCGGAAGGGCGCGTGCCCATAGGAATCCAAGCTCAGCGAAGGTTGCCTGCGCCTTGGCAGCGCGGTCAATCAGGTTTGCGATGCCGGGGACCACGGGATGGGCGTCGTCACCGTCGCCCTCCCAGCTGATGTGGTCCTGACCGATGGCCTGCGGCGCCGGGGCGGTGCGGATGGCTTCCAGCACCGTGGTGAAGGCGCCGGTGTCCGGCAGCGAGCACAGAAGTCGAGCACCCGTGGCGCGGGCCTCCAGGAGGTTTTCGAGCAGGTCCGTCCGGCCGAAGCTTTCCCGGCGCTCGCCGTCCGGGGTGGTGATGACCACCTCGTCCTTTGTGTAGAACAGGGTGATCTCGCCCCGGGTGCCGTGCACGGTGACCGAGGGATCCAGCTGTTCCGGAGCACAGAGGGTCAGGCCGCAGAGAAGGGTGGTGCCGTGGGCGGTGCGCACCCGGATCACCGAGGTGTCGTCACTCTCGGTTTCGTGGGCGCGGTAAAGGTCCGTGTCCACGGATGCGACGTCCGAAAGCGTGTGTGCCCCGGCCATGTGCAGGGCCGTGGCGACTGCGTGCGCCAGTGCGTTGGTGGCCACGCCGTCCACAACGTCGATGCCGTCCAGGCTGCGCTTCCCGGCCCAGCGCGAGCGTTTGAAGTATGCCTTGTTCCGCACCCACTGGCCCTTGGCGCTCAGGCCCAGGACATCCCCGATGCCGCCTGTCTCAACGAGGTCCCGGATGGCGGGCAGGGCGTGGGACCCCAGGCTTTGGAAGCCTACCTGGACCAGTTTGCCTGCTGCCTCGGCGGCTGCCAGGACCTCGTTGAACTGGGCCAGCGACGCTACCGGGGGCTTTTCAACGTAGACGTCCATGCCTGCCCGGAGGGCTGCGACGGCCAGCGGCGCGTGCGTCTGGATAGGGGTGGCGAGGATGACGACGTCGGCTCCCGGCTGGGCTGCGAGCAGCCCGTCCAGGTCGGGGAAGACGGCAACAGATTCCGCGAGTTTGCCCGGCTCTGGAGGGTTGGGGTCAGCGACGGCGACCAGTTCGACGGCGCCGGCCTCCTCCAGCCGGGCGAGGTTGGCCAGGTGCCGTTCGCCGAAGCCGTGGACGCCCACCAGGGCGATGCGCGGCACGGCGGCGGGTAAAGGCGCGGCGTGGCGGGGGCTGCTGCCGTGTTCCGCGGTGGCGGATTGCTGAGTCATCAAAGGGTCCTTGAGGCTAAAGGGCTGTAGTGGATGGAGTCTTGAGGTGCAGGGCGCCGGCCAGGAAATCGATGGCTTCGTCCTGCATTGCCGTGGTGAAGACGTGGCCGCCGGGCCAGAAGGTCCCGGTGTACTTCCCGTCGCGGTGCAGCGTTTCCAGCACCCGGTGGGCCTGCCGCATCCCGTGCTCCGGGAACAGCTCATCGGCCAGCGCGTATTGCACCAGGAAGTCGGCATCTGACCGGGCAGTCAGTTCAGGCCAGTCGCCCAGTTTCCACAGCCCGGGCGTTTGGAGCAGCCATGAGTGGGCGTCCAGGTACGCGGGCAGGAGCGACTGGAACGTGGTCATCATGCACGTCACCACCGATGCCCGGATCTTTGGGCTGAGCACGGCCAGGGCAAGCGACCGGCCCCCGCCGCCGGAGAAGCCGACGCAGCCCAGGCGGTCTGCGTCCACTCCTGGCAGTCCGGCCAGGATGTCCAGCGCGGCGAGGTCGTCGTGGGCCACCATACCGGCCAGGCTGGTGCCCAGAAGCCCGGCTGTTTTGGCAACAGTGTCTTCGTGGAACGCGGCCGCGGCGTTGTAGTCGTCCGCCTCGGAAGGCACGACGCCGTCCTCCCGCCACTGCGCCCGCCGCGCCTCCAGCGCGGAGGCAGTCCGCCACGGGGGACTGGAGAGGTCGAAGCGGCGGCTGCCCCAGGCGAAGCTGTCATGGGCCAGGACGGCAAAGCCCCTGCGGGCAGTCTCGGTGGCGAGGGCGTGTCCGTCATAATGGCCGGCGCGGGCGGCCTCGGCAGAGGGATGGTTCGTTGGAAGCTCCACCAGCCGGTCCGCACCGCCAAACTTGTTCCCGCCGTGGCAGTGCAGCGCGAGGACTCCGGGCAGCGGGCCTGCGGAGTCCGCAGGCCTGACCAGCCAGGCGGTGGTTGCCGGCCCGAAGCCCAACTGCCAGCTGAGCTGGGAGGTGGTGACGCCGTCGTACGTTTCTTCCCACTGGATTGTCACCTCCGGAAGGCGGGACACGGCGGGCACGCCCAACGCGTCCGAGAGTTCCTGGGCCCCGGGGGTGGCGGCACGGTAGCGCGGGGGTTGGCGGACGTAGGCAGGCCAGTCCTCGTAACCGGCAATGGCACTGGGCCGTGCAGGGCGGGTAGTGGCACTCACTGGCCTGCCTCCTCTGGTTGTGATTGGTTGAAGCTGCTTGATGGGCGTCCGGCTGCTGCCTGCCTGCTCTGATCCGCCGTACGGGGATCAGCCCAGGTTCGAGTTGACTTCTTGGATGAAGCTCTTGGCGGCGTCGCGCGGTGATGTCTTTCCAAACAGGACGTCCGTGGTGAGCCGGTTGATGACCTCCATGGTGGCCGACGACCCGGCGGGGAAGGGCAGCGGCGGTTCGATCTTCATCTCAGCGACGCGGTCCAGGTATTCCGCTTCCTTCTGCTGGGATTCCTTTAGCAGGGGTGTGATGGCGGCCTTGAGATCGGTGTTGGCAGGCATGCCGCGGTCGCTCTTGATCTTGGTGGCCGCGTCCACGTTGTTCACCAGGTAGTTGATGAACATGGCTGCTTCCTTGGGGTGCGCCGACTTGGAGGAGATGGCGTATTCCATGGAGGACCGCAGCCACGTGCCGGGCTGCTTGCTCTCGTTCGGCAGTTTCATCATGACCAGGGGTGAACCCGAGTAGGAGTTCATCTGGTTGCTCCAGGAGATCTTCATGCCCTGCTTGCCCTGGCCCATCAGCGTCAGCTCCGGCTGGGCTGAGTTGTCCTCAACAGTCTGGGAGGCCGAGGGTGCGCCGCCGGTGTCCATCAGCTTCTTGTTCATCTCGAACCACTTTGTGGCGGTGTCCTCGCTGATGCCCAGCTTCTTGCCGTCGTCCGTGTACAGGTCCTCGCCGTGCTGGCGGGCCCACACCGCCAGAAACGAGTCGTTGGTCATCGGGGTGGTTCCGAATGTTCCCGCAGGAGACTTCCGGGTAATCTCGGCGGCGATGTCCGCGTAGTCGTCCCAGGTCCAGGTCTCGTCGTCGGGCAGCTCCACTCCGGCAGCCTCGAAGACTTTCGGGTCAATCACCATGGACATGGCATTAACGCCGGCCGTGATGGTGTACTGCTTGCCGTCGATTTTGCCGAGGTCCACCGTCCCTTCGGCAAACTTGGAGGTGTCGATCTGGTCCTTGACCTTGTCCAGGTCCAGCAGGACGCCGCGGGTGGCATATTCGCTGGGGTAGGCGCCGCTCATGGCGAAGACATCCGGCGTGGTGCCGCCGGCGATCTGGGTGGCCATCTTGTCCCAGTAGGAGCTGAACTCGGTGTTTTCGCCCTGGACCTTGATGGTGGGGTTCGCGGCCTCGAAGTCCTTGATGACCTCCAGGGTGGTTTTGGCGCGGGAATCGTTGCCCCACCAGGCAAACCGGATGGTAACAGGATCTTCGACAGTCCCCACCTTTCCGGTCTCCGGGCTGCTGCCGCATCCGGTGAGAACCAGGGCCATCGCCGCTGTTGCGCCGGCCACCCCCATTACTGACTTTTTGAGACGAAACCGCATTGTCCTGCCCCTCAGGTTGTGTGATCTAGTGTTGGGTGATGCGCGTAACAAGAAAGCGTTTTCTCAAAAACTAACAAAGGGCTATACAGGAGTCAAGAAACCGTTTACTTTGGTACGGAGCCGCTTTTTCACCAACACCACCGGCGGCATCCGGACCACGCACTCCTGACGCTGTTGCGGCGGGACCCCGGAGCCGCAAGGTGCTCGAACACATCGCCCCGGCGATAACCAAGAACGTGGAGGCCACGATGACCAAAGGAGACAACATGGCCGCAAAACACATACCCAGGACACCGCGCCCGGCGCATGCGCCGGCAGCAGCGGGCCTGAACGGGACGGGGCAACTGCGGTGAGCGCCATCAGCGAGCTCAGCTCGATTTCCCGCCGCAAGGGCAAACTCTCCGCCGAGGAAAAGAAGGCGAACGGCCGGGATAACAAGGCCGCCTATATCTTCCTTCTGCCGTGGCTGGTGGGCCTTGTGGCCATCACCATCGGGCCCATGATCATGTCCCTGTACCTGTCCTTCACGGACTACAACCTGCTCCAGCCCCCGGAATGGGTGGGCCTGGACAACTTCACCCGCATGCTGACCGATGCCCGGCTGCACAACTCGCTCGGCGTAACGTTCACCTACGTCCTGGTCGGCGTTCCGCTGCAGCTGGCCGTGGCACTGCTGATCGCCCTGGTCCTGGATAAAGGCCTGCGCGGACTGCCGTTCTACCGCTCCGTGTTTTACTTGCCGTCCCTGCTGGGCGGTTCGGTGGCCGTTGCCATCCTGTGGAAGCAGATCTTCGGCACCACCGGCCTGGTCAACCAGGTCCTGGCGATGTTCGGCATCCAGGGTCCGGGCTGGATCTCCGATCCCAGCACCGCGCTCGGATCGATCATCCTGCTGCACGTGTGGACCTTCGGCGCCCCCATGATCATCTTCCTGGCCGGCCTGCGGCAGATTCCGGTCATGTACTACGAGGCCGCAAAGGTTGACGGCGCCACCACGCTGCAGCAGTTCTGGCGGATCACCATGCCGATGCTGAGCCCCATCCTCTTCTTCAACCTGGTGCTGCAGATCATCGGTTCGTTCCAGTCGTTCACCCAGGCGTTCATCGTCTCCGGAGGCAACGGCGGTCCGTCCGACTCCACGATGTTCTTCACCCTGTACCTCTACCAAAAGGGGTTCGGCCAGTTCGACATGGGCTACGCCTCCGCCATGGCGTGGTTCCTGCTGGTCATCATCGGTGTCTTCACCGCCATCAACTTCATCGCTTCTAAGTATTGGGTTTTCTATGACGACTAAGCTGGAGACGCTGCCCACCCCGGACAAGAAGTCAGGGCCGGGCAAGCCTACGAACCACCGCAAGCCCAAGGTCCGCGAGTCCCGCGGCACCCTCGCCTTCAGCAGGGCCCAGCGCGGTAAAGCCCTGATGAAGCACGCCATCCTGATCCTTGCCGGCGGCCTGATGATCTACCCACTGCTGTGGATGATCGTCTCCTCGCTGCGGGCAAACGAACTGATCTTCCGCGAACCCGGCCTCTGGCTCGACAGCCTGGAGATGAGCAACTACACGGACGGCTGGTCCGCCCTGACCCACCCGTTCGGGCACTACATGATCAACTCCGCCATCGTGGTGATCGGCTCGATCCTGGGCAACCTGATCTCCTGCTCCATGGCCGCCTACGCCTTCGCCCGGCTGCAGTTCACCGGCAAGAAGCTGTTCTTCGGCATCATGCTGCTGACCATCATGCTGCCGTTCCACGTAGTCATCGTTCCGCAGTACATCCTGTTCTCGCAGATCGGCTGGGTGAACACCTTCTGGCCGCTGATCGTGCCCAAACTGCTGGCCACCGAAGCGTTCTTCGTCTTCCTGATGGTCCAGTTCATCCGCGGCATCCCGCGTGAACTGGATGAAGCGGCCCGGATCGACGGCGCCGGCCACCCGCGCATCTTCCTGAGGGTCATCCTGCCGCTGATGGTCCCCGCGCTGGCCACCACCACCATCTTCACCTTCATCTGGACCTGGAACGACTTCTTCGGCGCCCTGATCTACCTGACGGACCCGGACATGTTCACCGTCCCCGTGGCACTGCGCGCCTTCGTGGACTCGCAGTCCGCCACCAGCTGGGGATCGCTGTTCGCGATGTCCATCGTGTCCCTGCTGCCGGTCTTCCTCGTCTTCCTCTTTGGCCAGCGGTTCCTCATCAAGGGCATCGCCACCACCGGCATCAAATAACCTGCACTTTGCAGGACCTGCCGGGCGCCGCGATTAGGCGGCTTTCCGGAGCACCAGCAGCGCAACCCGACGGCCCGTCCTCGCGACGGGCCGTTGGGCTGCCGGAACGAAACCACCCGTAAATTTGCCCTCTCCAACTCCTTGTAATACAAGTTTTTCACTTGTAGCATTAGCTGCAGAAAGCGTTTTCCCGCTAACTGCCCCAGCATCAATGAATAGTGAAACCCTGCAACACCAGCATCCGAAGCAAACCATCCCCAGCACCTAGATCAAAGAAGATCGGAGTACCCAGTGCCGCTTTTCCCCCGTTCTGCGTCTGCTGCAAAGCAATCGGCAGAGACTCCATCCCGTGGCGCCGCCCGCCGCATCCGTAAGACAGGCGTGGTTGCCGCTGCAGCCGCCGTCGTTATGGCCCTTAGTGCCTGCGGCGGGGTTGCCGCCCCGCAAAACGCCGACGGCACTGTGGAACTACGGTTCTCCTGGTGGGGCGGCGACAAGCGCGCCCAGCTGACCCAGGAGGCCATCAAGCAGTTCGAGGCCGAGAACCCCAACATCAAGATCAAGCCGGAGTTCGGCGACTGGAGCGGTTACTGGGACAAGCTCGCCACCCAGGTTGCCGCCAACGACGCCCCGGACATCATCCAGATGGACGAAAAGTACATCACCGAATACTCAAGCCGCGGCGCCCTGTTGGACCTCTCCAAATACGAGATCGACACGTCCAAGCTCGATGAAGCCGCGCTGAATGCAGGCAAGAGCGAGGACGGGCTGACCGGCATCGCCGCAGGCATCAACGCCGCCACCATCCTGGCCAACCCGGCCGTCTTCGAGGCAGCCGGCGTCCCGCTGCCGGATGACTCCAAGTGGACCTGGGATGACTTCGAGCGGATCGCCTCCGAAATCACGGAAAAGTCCCCCAAGGGCACTTACGGCGCCGCCGCCTACGGAACCGATGAGGCTTCACTCGGCGTTTGGCTCCGCCAGAACGGCAAGTCCCTGTACACGTCCGACGGCAAGCTGGGTTTCGAACCCAGTGACATCGCCGAATGGTGGGCGTTCCTGAAGCAGCTCAGCGAGAACAAGGCTGTTCCCACGGCATCCGAGGTTGTTGAAGCCGAGGCTGCCCCGCTGGACCAGAGTGGCCTCGCCACCGGCAAGAACGGCATGGCGTTCTGGTGGTCCAACCAGGCTCCTGCGCTGGAAAAGGCTTCCGGCAGCGACCTGAAGATCCTGCGGTTCCCCACCAAGACAGGGTCTGCCGCTGACGCCGGGCTTTGGTACAAGGCCTCGCAGTTCTGGTCAGCCTCCTCGCGCACCAAGCACCCTGAGGAAACTGCCAAGTTCATCAACTTCCTGGCCAACAACGTCAAGGCCGGCGAAACGCTCCTTGCTGACCGTGGCGTCTACCCGAACTCCGAGGTCCGGGCAGCCATCGAATCCAAGCTGACACCGGCAGACGTCAAGGTGGTCAAGTTCATCGACCAGATCAAGGACGAGCTTGGCGAGGCTCCGGCTCCGCCGCCGAAGGGCGCCGGTTCCATCCAGGAGATCATCAAGCGCTACACCTCCGAGGTGCTCTTCGAACGGCTGTCCACGGAGGAAGCCGGCAAGAAGGCGCACGACGAGATGAAGTCAGCCATCAGCAGCTAGTTTTCACACCGCCAACACGGCTCCGGACAGATCGGGTGGACGCCTCCTCCGCCCCCTAACGTCCGACGGCGGGTGGCAGCACCGTCCCGGCGGGAACCTTGCGGTTCCTTCCGGGGCGGAGCTGTTTAAGCCGGAGCCACATACATGGAGCTGCTCAAACGGAGCTGTTCAAGGGGAGCTTCTTGGACGCACCTTTTTACGCGAAACCGGGGGATGGTGTTGCATGACGCGGCCCAACACAATGACGCCTGGTTTCTGCTGGCTGGCGTGCTCCGCACATTCCCTTGCTGCTGGATCGACTCCACGTCCCCCATTGGTTAGCGGTATTGGAGTTGAATCCTTGACGGGCGCGCCAATAAGCGGCGTCCCGGGAAGTGGGGGCGCGGTGGAGTAGTAGGTGTGGCCTGTTGGGGTTCGGGTTTCGACGGTGTGGCGGGTTCCGGGGATGGGTTTGGCGGTCCAGCCGGGGTTTTCCTTGGTGTGGTTGCAGGCTTCGCAGAGCCCTTGGCCGTTGGTGCTGCTGGTTGGTCCGTCGTTGTGCCAAGGGATGATGTGATCGTCATGCCGGATGGGCGCGTCGCAGTAGGGGGTCCGGCAGGTGTCGTCGCGTACTTGGAGGAACCGGCGGAGCCCGGGCGGGAAGAACCTGGCTTTTGAGTCCATCGCGACCAGCTCGCCGGTGCCGGGGGCGGTGTAGAGCCGGCGGAGCCAGACGGACAATTCATGCTGATCGGGAGAACCAACATAAGGGCCAGAACCAGAACCGGAGCCAGAACCAGAACCAGAACCAGAACCGGAACCGGAACCGGAGCCAGAACCAGCACTAGCGTCCGGGGCGGCCATCCCCGCGGAACCGGGGCTGGTTGTCCTGTTCAGGATGGTCTCGCGCGCCCATTGTGCGGGGACAGTGCCGTAGCCGGTGAGTCGGGCGGGTTCGCTGTCGCCCTGGAAGAGGGTGCGGTCTGTCACGACCAGCTGAATGTCGATCCCGGTGATCCCGCCGGGGGTCCCGGTGACGCGTTCGACCAGGGAGTCGGCCATAACCTGGCCGCGGGACCGTTCATCACCGCGGGACCGAGCGGCATCAA
>NZ_QRGQ01000009.1:0-67785 GCF_003367205.1 Arthrobacter sp. RT-1 | reverse complement strand
GGGCGAAGACTCACATTGCGTTCGGTCACGGCACGGCTGGCCCGCCGCGCCACGGACTTCGGGTCCCGCCGGTACGCCGCGGCACGGACAGCGGAAACAATGGCGCGGTCCCCGAACCCGTCAAGGGTGCCGGTGTCCGCGGCGAGCTCTCGTCCACCGCCTGCCGGTCCTCGGCCGACAGGCAGGCTGTTTCCCGCACGACCAGCGTGGTGCGCCATTCATTCAGCTGACCGTTCCGCAGGGCGGCGAACGTTCGCGGCATTTCGGTGACCAGGGCTTTGCCCAGGCCCAGCAGCCTCCCTCCGCGGGCCGGGGACTCCCGCCGCGCCAACGCGATCTGCGGACCAACGCCGGCACCGAGTTCATCTGCAGGAACCCCGGCCGCAGCTTGCACCCGGCGCTGGAACAGGTCAAAGGCAGCAGCAATATCGGCCTGCTTCGCAGCCGCAGCCGACTTCAAATCCTCAAGCTCCCGCAGCTGATCAATCATGCCCGCACCATCAGCACACAAAGGAACGGCATCCAAGGCAACCCTGACATCAGCGACCGACGGGACAGCACGGCTCCCCGCCCCGCTTACCCCTGCCAACGCCCCAACCGCTTCCATAAACAAAGTCTTCCAGCAGGGTCCGACAAAACCTGCTGCTCAAAATTCCTATGTGGAAAACGCGGGGGGGGGGGGTAGCGCACAAAGCCGGAACAGTGAACCGGCCTGGGGCGCGGCAAGGGGCCGCACCCCCTAAGCCCCGAGGCGGCGCCCAAGGAGGCGCCGCCGTCGTACGCCTATGTGAGCGGGAGCGAGACCCCATGCCGTCCGCCACGAGGCGCCGCGCTGAAGCGGCACCCAAGAAGGGAAGTCAGTCCTCGGCGATCACCGCCACGCTCCCGGCCGCAACAATCCCACCGAACGCCCCGCCGGTGAGCAGGTCCGTTCCCACAGCCTCCACCGAAGCGTCAGAGCGGGTGTGGTTGATGGCGAACAGGAAGCTGCCCCCGTCAGCCGAACGCCGGCGAACCACCTCCACGCCGGAATCCGCAACCGCCGCCGGAGCAACACCGGATTCAGCCAGCAGCCGGTCCACGAGGGCCTCAATGCCGTCGGGGTCCGGGAACGTGGCGAGATACCACGCGGCTCCACTGCCCACGGCGCGGCGGGTCAGGGACGGCACGCCTTCCAGCGGGTACCCGGTGAACGTTTGGACCGCTTCCGCACCGGCAAGGTGGACGTGTTCGCTCCAGACGGCGGAAACGGTGCCGTCACTCAGCTTCAGCTGCGAGCCGGCCAGCAGGGGGTGGAATTCCTCCACCCGCACGCCCAGCAGTTCCCGGAACGCTCCCGGGTAGCCGCCCAGCCGGACGTGGTCCTTCTCGTCCACGATCCCGCTGAAGTAGCTCACCAGGACGGTGGCCCCGGCGGAAGCGGCAGCCGCGATCTTGGCCGCCGTGTCATCGGTCACGGAGTACAGCGTGCAGACAAGGACCAGGTCGTACCCCTCCAGCGACGCCGACGGGTGCACCACGTCAACGGAAACACCGCGCAGGTACAGCGAGCGGTGGAAGGCCCGCAGCAGGTCCAGGTACCGGACGTCGATGCTGGGCTTCGAATCGATCTCGCTGGCCCACCATGCCTCGTAGTCAAAGACGATGGCCGCCCGGGATTCCACCCGTGAACCGCGGACCGGCTCCAGCCGCTTGAGGGCAGCCCCGAGGTCCACCACTTCGCGCCACACGCGCGTTTCGCGCCCGCCGTGCGGGACCATGGCCGAGTGGAACTTTTCGGAGCCCGCGAAGCTCTGGCGCCACTGGAAGAACATCACGGCATCGGCGCCTCGCGCCACGTGCGCCAGGGAGTTGCGGAGCATCTCGCCGGGCATCTTTGGCTGGTTGCGGGGCTGCCAGTTAACGGCCGACGTCGAATGTTCCATCAGGATCCACGGGTCACCGCCCGCAATTCCCCGCGTGAGATCCGCGCTGAACGCGAGTTCCACGTGCCGTTCGGGGTCGGCGGCGACGAGGTAGTGGTCGTTCGCGATGACATCCAGGTCCTTGGCCCAGTCAAAGTAGTCCATGGACTTGGTGGCGCTGGACGCCATCAGGTTGGTGGTGCAGGGAACTCCGGGCGTTACTTCGCGGAGTACGGAGACGAGGTCGCGGTAGTAGTCCATCAGGGCCCAGGAGTTGAACCGCTGGAAGTCCAGCTGCTGGCCCGGGTTCAGTGTGCTGGGAGCAACTCCGGGAGGCAGGATTTCCTCGAATGAACCATAGTTCTGGCTCCAGAAGGCTGTTCCCCAGGCCGCATTGAGCGCATCGATGGTGCCGTAGCGCCGCTCCAGCCAGGCCCGGAACGCGACGGTGTCCTCCTCACCGTAGAACTCCGAGACATGGCAGCCCAGCTCGTTGTCAACGTGCCAGAGTGCCAGTGCGGGGTGGTCCTTGTAGCGCTCCGCGAGAACCCGCGTGATGCCCTTCGCGTACCGGCGGTAGACGGCCGACGACGGCGTGTAGTGCCGCCGCGAGCCCGGTCCCAGCACCGTTCCGTCAGCCGTGACGGGGAGGATTTCCGGGTGCTTGCGTACCAGCCAGGCCGGCGGGGCGGCGGTGGCGGTGGCCAGGGCCACCTTGACGCCGATGCCGGCAAGGTTGTCCAGTACTTCGTCCAGCCAGCCGAAGTCGTACTGCCCTTCCGCCGGTTCCAGCAGCGCCCAGGAGAAGATTCCGACGCTGAGGAAGTTCACGCCGGCCTCCTTCATCAGCTCCAGATCCTCAAGCCGGACGCTGACGGGCCACTGCTCGGGGTTGTAGTCTCCGCCGAAGGCGATGCCTTCGACGTTGTTCCAAACGCTCGCCGGGCCTGTGGTTTCCTGCATGGTCATGGGACTCCTTTGTTGCTGGAAGGGCGAAACCTGGGTGGGAAATTGGATCTTTGGAAAACGCTTGCCCAAATCGGGGAATGCGGATATTGTATCGTTTCAGAAGCCGTGTAAGCCAGCTCACTACTCTCGTTGTAGATGAGATCAGGGATTGCACACATCGAGCAAGGAGGCTCCCGTGATCAATAGAAGGCATTTCCTCACTACCGTTGCCGTCGGTACCGCATCTGCCGCCGCACTGGCCGCGTGCGGCACCGGGTCCAGCACCGCAGGACAGACCGGTTCCGCGGAGAACCCCGTCACCATCAACTACACCTGGTGGGGCAACGACGACCGCGCCGAGCGCACCCGCAAGGCCATTGCCCTGTTCGAGTCCAAGAACCCGGACATCAAGGTCAACGGCAACTTCACCGACTTCGCGGGCTACTGGCAGAAGCGTGCCACCGAGGCCGCCGGCGGCGGCCTGCCGGACGTCATGCAGTGGGACCTGTCCTACCTGCGCGACTACGGCCAGCGCAACCAGCTCCTGGACCTCAGCACCGTCAACATCAACACGGACGCCTTTGAAAAGTCCCTCCTGCCGTCGGGCCAGATCAAGGGCAAGACCTACGGCATTCCCACCAGCACCAACGCGTTCGCCGTCTACTACGACCCCGCCAAGCTGGCCGGGCTCGGCATCGCTGAGCCTTCCGGCAAGTGGACCTACAAGGAGTTCAACGAGTTCCTCACCGAGGTGGGCACCAAGAGCTCCGGCGCCCTGTTCGGCTCCACCGACTACACCGGCGTCTGGTGGATGTTCAACATCTGGCTCCGCCAGAACAACATCGAAGCCTTCACCGAGGACGGCAAGCTCGGCTTCACCAAGGACGACCTGAAGAAGTGGTGGAACCTCCCTGCCGGCCTTCGCGGCACCCCGGCTATCGTTTCCGAAGAGCGCGTCACGCAGCTGGCGCCCAAGTCTCCGTTCGGTTCCAACGTCACCGCCACCGAGGTCACCTGGGACAACTTCATGGCCGGCTACCTGGCGGACAGCGGCGCCAAGGAGCTCAAGCTGGTTCCGGTCCCCTCCGACGACCCGGACAACCTGGGCCTGTTCCTCAAGCCGTCCATGCTGATGGTGGCCAGCGCCAAGACCAAGTTCAAGGACGCGGCAGCCCGGTTCATCGACTTCATGGTCAACGATCCCGAGGTAGGCCAGATCTTCAAGACCTCCCGCGGCGTTCCGGCGTCCAAGACCCAGCGCGACGGCACCACCTTCGAAGGCACCGACAAGCTGGTTGTGGACTACGAAAAGTCCATCGAGCAGTACCTCAAGGACGCCCCCGAGCCGCCCATCGTCGGCTTCGGCACGCTGGAAACTTCCTTCAAGCGCGTCGCCTCGGACCTGAACTTCGGCAAGCTCACCGTCGACGGTGCTGCTGACGCATGGTTCAAGGAAGCCGAAGACCTCATCAAGCAGAATGCCTGATCAGGCACATTGTCTGATCCAGGCTTCACAACTGACGGAATGAACTCGTGACTCAAAGCCCAACTCTGAGCAGGCGTTCGACGCAGTCCACCGCCCCGCTGCCGCGCAAGTCGCGGCAGCAGGGGGTGGATGCCCGCGCCGGCTACACCTTCCTGCTGCCCTGGCTGCTGGGATTCATCGCCCTCACCGTTGGGCCGATGATCTCCTCGCTGTACCTGTCCTTCACCAACTACAACCTGTTCGATCCGCCCAAGTGGATCGGCCTGGACAACTACACCTCCCTCTTCCAGGACGAACGGTTCCTGCAGTCCGTGGGCGTCACCGTCAGCTACGTTGTGTTCGGTACCCCGCTCAAGCTCGCCGCCGCACTGGCAGTGGCCATGCTGCTGAACAGCAAGCGCCGCGGCCAGGGCTTCTACCGGTCAGCGTTCTACGCCCCGTCCCTGATCGGCGCGTCCGTGTCCATCGCCATCGTCTGGAAAGCCATGTTCGGCGATTCCGGCCCCGTGGACCAGGGCCTCTCCTTCTTCGGCATCAACCTCGGCGGCTGGGTAGGCAACCCCAGCATGACCATGCCGATGTTCATCCTCCTGACGGTCTGGCAGTTCGGCGCCCCGATGGTGATCTTCCTGGCCGGCCTGAAGCAGATCCCGGCGGATCTCTACGAGGCAGCGTCCATGGACGGTGCCGGCCCGGTGCGGAAGTTCTTCAACATCACCTGGCCCATGCTCTCCCCGGTGATCTTCTTCAACCTGCTGATGGAAACCATCCACGCGTTCCAGATCTTCAACTCGGCGTACATCATTTCCAACGGTGAAGGCGGCCCGGCCGGCTCAACCCTCTTCTACACCCTCTACCTGTACCTGCGCGGCTTCAGCGACTTCCGGATGGGCTACGCCTCGGCAATGGCCTGGCTGCTCCTGATCGTTGTGGGCATCCTGACCCTGATCATCTTCCGCACGTCCAAGTCCTGGGTCCACTACAGCGGTGATGCAAAATGACAACCATGGCAACCCCCACGCAGTCCTCCCCGGACGCACAGGTGCTGAACTACAACCCCAAGTCCGAGTCGGCAGGGGCCAAGCGCGCCAAGAGCACCATCTTCCACGTCGTGGCCCTCGCGCTGACGGCAGTGGTCCTGTACCCGGGCCTGTGGATGATCGCCTCGGCGTTCAAACCGAACGCGGAGATCGGCGGCGCCAACACGTCGCTGTGGTCCAACAACTTCAGCTTTGACAACTTCGTCACGGCGATGGAGGGC
The DNA here is from genome assembly GCF_003367205.1 of Arthrobacter sp. RT-1. Classification (NCBI taxonomy): domain Bacteria; kingdom Bacillati; phylum Actinomycetota; class Actinomycetes; order Micrococcales; family Micrococcaceae; genus Arthrobacter; species Arthrobacter sp. RT-1. Next base: position 62,186 of record NZ_QRGQ01000009.1, on the reverse strand, counting down.
ATCGGCGGCGTGTCCACGCTGCAGTTCTTCACCAACTCGCTGGTCCTGGCGCTGGGTGCGGTGGTGGGAACCATCTTCTCAGCCAGCGTCTCGGCCTACGCCTTCGCACGGATCAAGTTCCCGGGCCGAAGCATCTTCTTCGGCATGATGATCGCAACGCTGCTCCTGCCGTTCCACGTGGTGATCATCCCGCAGTACATCGTGTTCCAGCAGCTTGGCCTGGTGGACACCTACGTACCGCTGCTGATCGGCAAGTTCCTCGCCGCCGACGCGTTCTTCGTCTTCCTGATGGTCCAGTTCATGCGCAACCTTCCCGGTGAGCTGGACGAGGCCGCCAGGATCGACGGCGCCGGCCACGTCCGGATCTTCACGTCCATCATGCTGCCGCTCATGAAGCCGGCCCTGATCTCCACCTCGATCTTCTCCTTCATCTGGAGCTGGAACGACTTCCTGGGCCCGCTGCTGTACCTGAACACCCCGGAAAAGTACCCGCTGCCGCTGGCACTGCGGCTCTTCGTGGACCAGACGCAGAGCTCGGACTACGGCGCCATGATCGCGATGTCCGTCCTGGCCCTGCTGCCGGTGCTGATCTTCTTCCTGGTATTCCAGCGGTACATTGTTGAAGGCGTCTCCACCCAGGGCCTCAAGGGCTGACGGCCCGGAAGGCCAGACAGAAAATGAGCATCATGGACCGCACCACACCTGCCCCCAACCATCCCGAGCCCGTTCCGGTGAACCGCTTCGCACTGTTCTCCGAAACCCTCCTGGCAGGGGTTCTGGTGCTGGTGCTGTCCATCCCCCTCGTGACGATCCCCGCCGCCTACGCGGCGGGGATCGCCCATCTGGAACGGCACCTCACCGGCCGCGACGATTCCGTCCGCGGCCTGTGGGGCACGTTCAAGGCTGCCCTGCCGGGCAGCTGGAAGCTGGGAATCACGACGGCGGCAGCCGCCGTCGTGATTGTCCTCAACCTTCTGCTCGCGTGGGTGGGGCAGCTTCCCGGCCGGGAAGTGGTGCTGCCGGCTACCGTGATCCTTGCCGCCGCAGGCGCCGTCCTGCTGCTGCGCACCACGGCTGCCTGGTTCGACTTCACCGGCCCCCGCACTGACGGCCGCAGTGCCTGGCGCTCCGCACTGGAAACCGGCCAAACCCTGTCTCTGAAGGACTGGACAGGGTCCCTCCTCCTCGCCGCGGCGCTCTTCGGGGCCGTCGTGTTCGTCTGGATGCTCGCGGCACTCTTCGTGGTGGTCCCCGGCACCCTGATCCTCGCCGCGGCAGCGGTCAAACTGCGCTCCACCCGCTAAAACCTCCTCCTGGTTTCCACCCGCTATTGAGTTGAGTCCGACGTGTCTTCCGACCGCCAGCGTTCCGAACAGTCCCTCCGTTCTTCGAAGAGCGAGCCTCCCTGGTACCAGCCGCTGAAGCATCGCAACTACAGGCTCTTCCTTGCCCTCGTATTCACCGGCAGCGTGGGTGTGTGGATGCAGCGACTGGCCCAGGACTGGCTGGTGCTGCAGCTGACCGGAAGCCCGGCCGCCGTGGGCGTGGCCGTCGCACTGCAGTTCCTGCCGATGCTGGTTGTGGGGCCCCTCAGCGGCCTGCTGGTGGACATGTTTCCGAAACGGCGCATCATGCTGGTCTGCCAGGCAGTGATTGCCTTCCTGGCCCTCGGCCTGGCAGCCTGGGCCGCGAGCGGGACCATCACGGTCTGGGCGGTTTATGCCAGCTGCGTTGCGCTCGGCGTCACCTCGGCCATTAACCAGCCCGCCAGCCAGGTGTTCGTCAACGAAGTAGTGGGCGACGCCGCCCTCCGGCCCGCCATCGGCATCAACAACGCCATCGGGCAGCTGGGCGCCATGGCTGGCCCCGCGCTGGGTGGGGCAGTCATTGCCCAGGCCGGGTCAGCCGCAGCGTTCGCAGCTAACTCGCTGCTGTGCCTGCTGGTACTTTGCCTGATCGCCGCCATCCGCCCGGCCGAGCTGCATCCGAGCATCCCTGCGGAACGCGGGCGGGGCCAGCTCCTGGCCGGGTTCCGCTACGTCCGTGAGCGCCCTTCCCTGCTGCTGATTATTGCCCTGGCCGGGCTCCTGGGAATGTTCGGCATGAACGGGCCGGTGGTCCTGGCGGCCTTTGCCGAACGGGTGTGGCACAACGGTGTTGAAGGGTTCGGCCTGTTCAATACCGTCAGCGCTATCGGAGCCCTGGCCGGCGCGCTGCTGGCGGCCCGCCTCCGGAGCCTCGGCCGGAAGGGCATCGTGGCGGCGGCAGGCCTCTTCGGACTGTCCCAGCTGGTGGCCGCGCTGATGCCCAACCTCATCCTCTTCATTGTCATGCTGGTGGTGGTGGGCCTCATGACGCTCCTGTTCCTGACCAGTGCCGCCACTGCCGTCCAGCTCGAAGCCGGCCCTGCCATCCGCGGGCGGGTCATGGCGCTGTACCTGCCCCTGCTGCTGGGCGGACACGCCTTGGGCGGACTCCTGGCCGGGTGGCTGACGGAACAGTTCGGAGTGCGCACCGGCCTGGTGGTCACCGGCGGCCTGGGCATGCTCTCCGCCGCCGTCATCGGGCTGCTTCTCTGGTGGCACCGCAGGCGGTCCCGCCCCCTGCTCTGACTCGCGAGATGGCAGTTCGCAGCAGTGTCCGCCGGCAACACTGCTCCGAAGTGCCATCTCGCGGCTCAACTGTCTAGGCCAAGGCCGCCTTGGGCGTGAAAGTCCAGGTCCCGGGATGAATCCGGAACTCGCGCGTCGCTGCGTTGCCGGCCGGGCCGCCGTCGGCATCCACTCTGCCCCCCGCGGCAGCAGCCCCGCCTTCCGCAGCGGAACGTACGACGGCGGCATCCGCCGTCGGGCCCTTGACTTCGTACGTGCCGAATGGCACCGGATAACCGCGGCGACCCCAGCGGGGACAGTGCACTCGAGGTGCACATTGCCGGGCGCGGGCGTCCTGTCGGGCGTCGGAACCATCAGGAAATTCGAACCATTAGGAGATCGGGATCTCGAACGCGGTGGGGGCCGAGACGGCCCAGGGCACCCCGAGCTCGCTGAAGGTGGCGTGCTGCCGGCCTGCCCGTTCCAGGGCCTCTTCGATGTCAACCACGACGGCGTGGGCTGCTTCGCCGTCGCCCTCCCACCTCACGTAGGCGTCATCAATGGCTGCGGGCAGCGGTGCGGTGCGGATGGCCTCGAGGACGAGCATAAAAGCGCTGCTGTCCACGAGGGAGCTGATCAGCGGGGCGCCGCTGTTCCGGTGTGCCAGGAGGTTCTCCGTCAGGTCGTCCCGGCCGAATGTCTCCTCGGCCCGGCCGGACGACGTCTCGATGGTGAGACGGTCCTCGGTGTAGTGGAACACCGCCGTCCCGGCCGATCCCTGAAGGGTCACGTAGGGTTCCACGGACTCGGCGGCGCAGATTGTGAGTGCGCACGTGATGGGCAGGCTGGCCGCAGTGCGGATGCGGATGACGGAGGTATCGTCCGATTCGATGTCGTTGGCGCGGTACAGTTCGGTCTCCACGGAGGCGACGTCGGCCAGGGTGCGCACCCCGGCAATCCTCAACGCCGTCGCCACCGCGTGGGCCAGGGGGTTGGTGGCGACGCCGTCCACCACGTCAACGCCGTTGATGCTGCGTTTTCCGGCCCACCGTGAGCGCTTGTAATAGGCCTTGTCGCGCACCCAGCGGCCCGTGGCCGAGATGCCCTGCAGGGTGCCGATGGTGCCGGCTTCCAGCAGGTCCTCGATGGCCTGAAGTGCATGCGAGCCGAGGCTTTGGAAGCCGATCTGGACGCCCCTGCCGGCGAGGGCCGCAGCATCACGCAGCCTGTTGAAGTCGGCCAGGGATGCCACGGGAGGCTTTTCCAGGTACAGGTCGGCGTCCGTGGCCAAGGCGGCCAGCGCCAGCGGGGCATGCGTCTGGATGGGGGTGGCCACGATGATTATGTCGAGGGCGGGTGATTCCGCGAGCAGCTCGGTGAGCCCCGGAAAGACGGCAGCCTGCGCCGGAACCGATCCGGGTGCCGGCGGCTGCGGATCCGCAACGGCAACGAGTTCGACGGCGCCCCTCGCCTGAAGGCGCTCCAGGTTCCGTAGGTGGTGGGTGCCGAAGCCGTGCACACCTACCAGGGCAACGCGGGCAGTCCCGCCGTTGCCGCCGGCGGAAGCGGCGGCCGGTCCTCCTGCCGGCGCCGGAGTTTCTGCCGGTGCATCCGGCACGTCGGTGCCAGCTGGCGTTCCCATGGTTCTCCATTCTGCCCGGTGGGGGCACCAAAAGTCTGGCGCATGCGAGGTCCAGCAAGCGCTTTCCATCCATCAGTGTGCGCCACACAGTGATCCCCCGTCCAGCTAATGTAACGATTCAAAATCTGGCTGAGCTTGCCCGGAGGAATTTCTGGACGGCATCCGGAGCAGTTGGGATTTCCTGCCGCTCGCGGAGCCTGGCCTTGCCATACTGTTCTTCGCCGCGGCGGGGCAGGGCGCGCCTCCGGCAGATGGCTCCGCTCCGGGCAGCGTACCGGAACCTGGCGGTGGAGAAGATCTAGAGGTTTCATTACGGTGGAGGGGTGACGGGCGGGCATTCGAAGACAGAAAGCGGCTGGGTGGACGTGCCCAATGCCAGAATTTATTGGGAAGCTACCGGCGCACCCACTGGCATCCCCGTCCTTTACCTTCATGGCGGCCCCGGCGGTTCCCTAGGCCGAGGGGGCTACCGTCAACGCCACGACCACAACCGATTCCGGATTATTGGCCTGGACCAGCGCGGTTGTGGCAAAAGCACGCCATTGGTCCAGGACGATCTCGGCCGCCTCCCGGAGAACACCACCCACGCCCTGATCGAAGACATCGAGGCTGTCAGGGAGCACCTCGGTGTAAGCCAATGGATCGTCACCGGCGCTTCCTGGGGCAGCACGCTTGCCCTCGCTTATGCCCTGAAACATCCCTCCCGGGTCCTCGGCATCGCTTTGGTTGCGGTGACAGCAAGCAGCCGGGAAGAGGTTGAATGGATCACGGAAGGAGTGGGACGCATCTTTCCTGAGGCATGGGCTGAATTTTCAGGCGCTGCCCGGGCTGCCCCGGGCGAACGCGTGGTGGAGGCTTACGCCCGCCGGCTTGCCGGCCAGGACCGCGAAGATGCCCGGCTTGCTGCACTGGCTTGGGAGCGTTGGGAATCCACGCACATCTCGCTTGATCCGAACTGGCAGCCAGGACCGCTGTTTGACGACGAACGGGAGCGCATGACCTTCGCGCTCCTCGTGACGCACTACTGGGCCAACGACGGATTCCTGGCCGGCGACCAGGAAATCATCCCTCGGATTCACGAGCTCAACGGCATCCCCGGTTACCTTATCCACGGCAGGCGGGACATCAGCGGCCCAGCCATCACGCCGTGGCGTTTGCACCAAAGCTGGAAGTCGAGCCGGCTCGTCGTTATCGAGGACGAAGGGCACGGCGGTCCTGCATCCATGGCGGCATTGTCCACAGCAGTGGACCACATTGCTGCAATGATCTGAGCCTCAGCACGGTACTGCCGCTGTTATGACAATTCCGTGCTCAGCCGATCGGATGGCCCTCCATGCAGGTGCATTTTAGGCCTGAAGCACCACCCGTAGCCATGCCGAAAAGTTAGTCTCCACGATTCACCGCCGCAGGATCAGCTGAGGCCCGGGCATTCGTTGACAGCACCAATGCCCGCTCTTTAGGCTCCTGCCATCGTGAGCCGAAGAGTGCGGGAAGAAGGACCATGAACCAGGGCAAATGGCAGTTGCGGGACCAGCTTGGCCGTCTTGGCTTTGGGGGTACCGGGGTGGGGAACCTGTACCGCGCTATTTCCGATGAGCAAGCTGCCGCGACCTTGGAGGCCGCCTGGGATGCCGGCATCCGCTACTTCGATACAGCTCCGCACTATGGGCTTGGCCTGTCCGAGCGGCGGATGGGCCAGGTTTTGGCGGGCAAGCCAAGGGAAGAATTCGTTGTCTCAACAAAGGTGGGCAGGGTCCTCGTGCCGTCGCCGGCAACAAAGGACACCAGGGATCCGGAGGGCTTTGACGTCCCCGCCGAATTCCGGCGTGAATGGGATCCTTCGGAAGCCGGGGCAAGGCGCACCATCGAGCAGTCGTTGGAGCGGCTGGGCCTCGAGTACATCGATATCGCCTATCTGCACGATCCTGATGTGTACAGCATGGAAGATGCGGTGAAGACGGCGCTGCCGGCCCTGGAGAAGCTCCGGGCCGAGGGCTTGGTGCGGGCCATCGGCGTCGGGACCAATACTGCGGGCGCCGCCATGGAGTGTGTGGAAGCGGCGGACCTGGATTTCCTGATGCTGGCCGGCAGGTTCACCATGCTGGAGCAGCCGGGATCCGATGGCCGCCCGGGCGCAGGGTTGCTGGACCGCTGCCTGGAGCTGGGAACCGGAGTGGTGAGTGTCGGTGTCTACAACTCCGGCATCCTGGCCAAGCCCGACCTGCCGTCGGATGCCCACTACAACTACTCCCAAGCCAGCGAGGAGATCCTGGAGCGCGCCCGGCTCCTGGCACGCGTCTGCAGCGAACACGGCGTTGAGCTTCCCACCGCAGCCATCCAGTTTCCCTTCCGCCACCCCGCCGTCGTCAACGTCACGGTGGGCGCCAGCAGGCCGGAGCAAATCAGTAACAGCGCCGAGCGCATGTCCGCAGAGGTTCCCCGCGAGCTGTGGCAGGACCTTCAGGAGCGGGGGCTGATTCCGGCCTGAGCGGCCTGGGGAAGCTCAGCTCTCCGCTGACGCCCCGGCGGCAGCGGTGCTCTGCCGGACCACGAGCTCGGGCGTGAACACCACCGAACGGTGCGTCGGGTTCTGCGACTCAACTTCCTCGGTCAGCAGCTCGATGGCGGTCCGGCCGAGTGCCTCGGTGGGCTGCCGGATGGAGGACAGCGGAACCACCGCCGAGACGGCAAAGTCGATGTCGTCGTAGCCGATCAGCGCAACGTCCTCCGGGATGCGGAAGGTGTGCGTCATGGTGAGGGACTGCATGACGCCCAGGGCCAGCAGGTCGTTGGCGCAGAATATTCCATCGGGCAAATCCTCCTGGCCGCGTTCCACCAGCATGTTGCCCACGCTGCGGCCGGCCAGGACGCTCTGCCCGTCGGAGTTCAGGACCTCCAGCGTGGCGTCCGGTTCCTCCTTCACGGCGCGCTGCGCCCCCTGCAGACGGTCTGCCACCTGCCGGATGGAGGTGGGCCCGCCTACAAAAGCCAGCCGACGGCGGCCGGTGTCCAGCAGGTGCCGGGCAGCGAGGTACCCGCCGGCGTCGTCGTCCACCGCCACGGAACTGAACTTGGACTCATCGGCCAGCCGGTCCACCAGGACCGTGGGCACGCCGCGCTCCCGCAGCAGGTCAAGCCGCTCGGTGACATCGCCCACGGGGGAAATCAGCAGGCCCTGGACCCGCTGCTCCTGGAAGAGGTCAATGTAGTTGGCTTCGCGCGCGGCGTCGTGGCCGCTGTCGCCCAGCAGGACGGCGCTGCCGTTCAGGGCCGCGGCATCCTCCGCGGCCCGCACCACCGACGTGAAGAAGGGGTTGCCCACGTCCAGGACAATCAGCCCTACGGTGCGGCTGTGGCCGGCGCGCAGCTGGCGGGCAGCATCGTTGCGGACAAACCCCAGTTCATCAATGGCCTTCAGCACCCGCTCCTTGGTGCGCTGCGATACCCGGTCAGGGTAGTTCAGCACATTTGAGACGGTGCCTACGGCCACGCTGGCATGGGTGGCGACGTCCTTGATGCTGGCTGAGCGGTTCATGATTCTCCGTGCTGATGGCCTGCGTGCCGTGCTCCCGGCAGCTCGCGAAACTGCGCGCCGGAATGCTTGACACCTACTCACGTTCAAGAGTACTTTGAATCGTAACAATGAAACGATTCAAAGGTTCGCGAGTTCAGGAGAGTTCCAGATGAGGGTGTGCTTCCGCTCCTCCGTCCAGCCGGCGCTGCTGGAGGAATACAAGCGCCGCCACGCTGCCGTCTGGCCGGAGATGCTCCGCGCCCTCAAGGACGCCGGATGGAACAACTACTCCCTGTTCCTGGGGGAGGACGGGCTCCTGGTGGGCTACCTGGAGTGCGACGACTTCGAAGCGGCCAGGGCACGCATGGCCCTCACGGACGTGAACGCCCGGTGGCAGGCCGAAATGGCAACACTTTTCCAAGACTCCGGCCAGGCGCCCGACGAAGGGTTCCAGGTCATGGAAGAAGTCTTCAACCTCGACAACCAGCTCGCGGCCGCAGGAACCTCTTCCTCCTGAAGCACGCGGGCTGACCCAAACAGGCTCCAGCAGCGGGGCGACCAACAACAGACCCATCACAGACACCGGAAAGAACCATCATGAATGACGTAGCAACGGCGCTGGGCAGGCTCGAGGAGCTTGCCATCGAGGTCCCCTCGTGGGCCTATGGAAATTCAGGCACGCGGTTCAAGGTGTTCGGTACCCCCGGCACTCCGCGCACCGTGCAGGAGAAGCTGGCGGACGCCGCCAAGGTCCACGAACTGACCGGCCTGGCCCCCACCGTGGCCCTGCACATTCCGTGGGACAAGGTGGATGACTACGCCGCACTGAAGGAGTACGCGGCAGGCCTGGGCGTTGGCCTGGGGACCATCAACTCCAACACCTTCCAGGACGATGAGTACAAGTTCGGCTCCCTGACCTCGTCCAATGAAACGGTGCGCCGCCGCGCCATCGATCACCACCTGGACTGCATCGAGATCATGCATGCCACGGGTTCAAAGGACCTGAAGATCTGGCTGGCTGACGGCACCAACTACCCGGGCCAGGACGATATGCGCGGCCGCCAGGACCGCCTGGCCGAATCGCTCCAGGAAATTTACGCAGCCCTGGGCGACGAGCAGCGCCTGGTGCTGGAGTACAAGTTCTTCGAGCCGGCTTTCTACCACACCGATGTTCCGGACTGGGGCACGTCCTACGCCCAGACCCTGGCCCTGGGAGAGAAGGCGTTTGTCTGCCTGGACACCGGTCACCACGCGCCGGGCACCAACATCGAGTTCATCGTGATGCAGCTGCTGCGCCTGGGCAAGCTGGGTTCCTTTGACTTCAACTCCCGCTTCTACGCCGACGACGACCTCATCGTGGGTGCCGCCGATCCGTTCCAGCTCTTCCGCATCATGTACGAGGTCATCCGGGGCGGCGGCTACGGCAAGGACTCCGGTGTGGCCCTCATGCTGGACCAGTGCCACAACCTGGAAGAAAAGATCCCGGGCCAGATCCGCTCGGTGCTGAACGTCCAGGAAATGACTGCCCGCGCCCTGCTGGTGGACACGGCCGCACTTAACGAAGCACAGCGCGCAGGGGATGTCCTGGCAGCGAACGCAGTTTTCAACGACGCGTTCTACACCGACGTCCGCCCGGTCCTGGCCGAGTGGCGTGAATCCCGCGGCCTGCCCGCGGACCCGCTGGCCGCCTTCAAGGCCAGCGGCTACCAGAAGAAGATCAATGAGGACCGCGTGGGCGGCCAGCAAGCCGGATGGGGCGCATAACCAGCATGAGCAACAAGACCGTTGAAGACCTGATTTCCCGTTCCAACCGCCTGGGCGCGGACAAGCGGAACACCAACTTTGCCGGCGGCAACACCTCCGCCAAGGGCACCGAAAAGGACCCGGTCACGGGCGAGGACGTCCAGCTGCTGTGGGTCAAGGGCTCCGGCGGGGACCTTGGCACCCTGAAGGCCGAAAACCTTGCCGTTCTTCGGCTGGACCGCCTGAACGCGCTGAAGAACGTCTACCCGGGCGTCGAGCGTGAAGACGAGATGGTTGCCGCCTTCGATTACTGCCTGCACGGCAAGGGCGGCGCCGCTCCTTCGATCGATACCGCCATGCACGGCCTGGTGGACGCCGCGCACGTGGACCACCTGCACCCGGACTCCGGCATCGCGATCGCCACGGCGGTGGACGGCGAGGCGCTGACCACCAAGATCTTCGGCAACAAGGTTGTCTGGGTGCCCTGGCGCCGCCCCGGGTTCCAGCTGGGCCTGGACATCGCCGCGATCAAGGAAGCCAATCCGCAGGCCATCGGCACCATCCTGGGCGGGCACGGCATCACCGCCTGGGGCGCCACCAGTGAAGAGGCCGAGCAGAACTCGCTGTGGATCATCGAGCAGGCCGAGAAGTACATCCGGGACAACGGCAAGGCCGAACCCTTCGGTGCCAAGCTGCCCGGCTACGCCGCCCTGCCGGAGGCGGAGCGCCGCGCCAAGGCCGCAGCGCTGGCACCCGTGATCCGCGGGCTGGCCTCCACGGACAAGCCGCAGCTGGGGCACTTCAGCGATGACGCCGTCGTCCTTGACTTCCTCGAAGCCGCCGAGCACCCGCGGCTGGGCGCCTTGGGCACCTCGTGCCCTGACCACTTCCTGCGCACCAAGGTCAAGCCGCTGATCCTGGACCTGCCCGCCGACGCCTCGATCGAGGACTCCATCGCCCGGCTGCACGAGCTCCACGCGGACTACCGCGAGGATTACCAGGCCTACTACGACCGCCACGCAGACCAGGACAGCCCGGCCCTGCGCGGCGCTGACCCGGCCATCGTGCTGGTGCCCGGCGTGGGCATGTTCTCCTTTGGCGCCAACAAGCAGACCGCCCGCGTTGCCGGCGAGTTCTACATCAACGCCATCAACGTGATGCGCGGCGCCGAAGCCATCTCCACCTACGCCCCGATCGAGGAATCCGAGAAGTTCCGGATCGAGTACTGGGCGCTGGAGGAAGCCAAACTGGCCCGGATGCCCAAGCCGAAGTCCCACGCCACCCGCATCGCGCTGGTCACCGGCGCCGCCTCCGGCATCGGCAAGGCCATCGCCACCCGCCTCGCCGCGGAGGGCGCGTGCGTGGTCATCGCCGACCTGAACCTCGAGAACGCCGAAAAGGTGGCCGAAGAGCTCGGCGGCCCGGACGTCGCCATCGGTGTCCAGGCCGACGTCACGGACGAAGCCCAGGTGGCCGCCGCCATCGACGCCGCCGTCCTGGCATTCGGCGGCGTGGACCTGGTGGTCAACAACGCCGGCCTGTCCATCTCCAAGCCGCTGCTGGAAACCACCGAGAAGGACTGGGACCTGCAGCACAACGTCATGGCCAAGGGCTCGTTCCTGGTGGCCAAGGCCGCCGCCAAGGTCATGATCGCGCAGGGCCTGGGCGGGGACATCATCTACATCTCCTCCAAGAACTCCGTGTTCGCCGGCCCCAACAACATCGCCTACTCCGCCACTAAGGCAGACCAGGCCCACCAGGTGCGCCTGCTCGCGGCCGAACTGGGCGAGCACGGCATCCGCGTCAACGGCATCAACCCCGACGGCGTGGTCCGCGGCTCCGGCATCTTCGCCGGCGGCTGGGGCGCCAAGCGCGCCGCAGTGTACGGCGTGGACGAGGAGAAACTGGGCGAGTACTACGCCCAGCGCACCCTGCTCAAGCGCGAAGTCCTGCCCGAGCACGTGGCCAACGCCGCCGCCGTGCTCACCAGCAACGAACTGTCCCACACCACCGGCCTGCACATCCCCGTGGACGCCGGAGTGGCCGCAGCCTTCCTGCGATGAGCGGGCAGGTTCAGGGTGTCGACGGCGGCAAGGTGTTTGCCGCCGTCGACATCGGCGCCTCCTCCGGCCGGGTCATCCTCGGCCGGGTGGCTGCCGGTGGCACCGCGACGGAAGCGGCTGTGCAGCTCGAGGTGGTCCACCGCTTTCCCAACGGTGTTGTGGAAATCGACGGCGGCCTCCGCTGGAACTTCGACGCGCTCTTCGCGGAGGTTCTTGATGGGCTGAGGGCCGCTGCAACCGTCGCCGCAGCCCAAGACGAGAAGGTAGCGAGCATCGGCATCGACACCTGGGCCGTGGACTACGGCCTGGTTGACGCCGGCGGAAAGCTGACGGCCCAGCCGTTCAGCTACCGCGACGACCGCAGCCGGGCTGCCGTAGAGCCGGTGCACCGGAAGCTGGACCCCGCGCGGCTGTACGGCACCACCGGCCTGCAGTTCCTGCAGTTCAACACCATCTACCAGCTCGCCACCGAACCGGACCTGGAGGGGCTGCAGGCGCTCCTCATCCCGGACCTGATCGCGTTCCTCCTGACCGGGCAGCGCCGGACCGAGGCCACCAACGCCTCCACCACCGGACTGTTCGACGCCGTCGCGGGGGAGTGGGCCACCGAGTTCCTCACCGCCCTGGGCCTGCGGAAGGACCTGTTCCCGCCGCTGATCCAGCCCGGCGAATCCTTCGGGACCCTCCTGCCGGAGATCGCGTCCCAGGTGGGGCTCCCGCAGGACACGACAGTGGTGGCCGTCGGCTCGCACGACACCGCCTCCGCCGTCGCCGCCGTTCCGGCGCAGGAAGAGGACTTCGCGTACATCTCCTCCGGCACCTGGTCCCTGGTGGGGCTGGAGCTCAAGCACCCGGTCCTCACCGAGGCCAGCCGGGAAGCGAACTTCACCAACGAACGCGGCGTTGACGGCACCATCCGCTACCTGCGCAACATGGGCGGACTGTGGCTCCTGTCCGAGTGCCAGCGCACCTGGGCGGCCGAAGGATTCCAGCCGGAGCTTCCGGCGTTGCTGGAAGCGGCCGCCGCGCTGCCCCCGGGCGGACCGCAGATCAACCCCGACGATCCCTACTTCATTGCGCCGGACAACATGCCGGACCGGATCCGCGCAGCGGTCCGCCGCACGGGCGAGGTGCTGCCGAACGATCCGGCAGCCATTACCCGGTGCATCATGGACAGCCTCGCCACCGGCTACGCACGCACCATCCGTGACGCCGAACGCCTGGCCGACCGCTCCGTGGACGTTGTGCATGTGGTGGGCGGCGGCTCCCAGAACCGACTGCTCTGCCAGCTCACCGCGGACGTGACCGGCAAGAAGGTGATTGCAGGACCGGTGGAAGCCACTGCCCTGGGCAACGTCCTGGTGCAGGCCCGGGCGGCCGGTGCGGTGTCCGGCGGACTGACCGAGCTGCGGAGCCTGGTGGTGCGGTCACACCAGCTGCAGACGTTCACCCCGGAGCTGTCGCGACTGTAGGTCCTGCGCAGCAAAGATCCGCAAGGTGCGGACGCATGACGCCACGTTCCTGAACGTGGCGTCATGCGTCCATGCCGGGACTGTGCGGCGGCCCCTAAGATCTTCGAGAAGCGTCTCGCCGGCCTGTAAGCAGGGCCGTAGACAAGCCAACTACCTGACAGGACCGGATAGCCCATGCCACTCTTCGACCTTCCCCTGGCCCAGCTGCGCAGCTATACCTCGGACGTGACGCCGCCCGCCGACTTCACTGCCTTCTGGGACGCCACCATTGCGGAAGCCCGGGCCTTTCCGTTGAATGCGTCCTTTGAGCCGGCAGAAAACTACCTCTCCGTCATCGACACCTTCGACGTGACGTTCTCCGGCTACGGCGGCGCCCCCGTCAAGGGCTGGCTGCACCTCCCCGCGCACCGGGAAGCCGGGGCCAGGCTGCCCGTGGTGGTCCACTATGTGGGATACTCGGGCGGCCGCGGCTTGGTCAACCAGGACACCCGGTGGGCCCAGGCCGGGTACGCGCACTTCATCATGGACACCCGAGGCCAGGGCTACGGCGGGACCCTGGGCGAGACGCCCGACCCGCACCCCTCCGCCGGCGGCGTGGCCCACGCAGGCCTGATGACCAGGGGCATCGCAAGCCGGGAAGACTACTACTACCGCCGGGTGTACGTGGACGCTTTCCGCGCGGTGGAGGCTGCACAGGCGCACCCCGGCGTCGATCCTGAGAAGGTGGTGCTGGCAGGTGTCAGCCAGGGCGGCGGCATCGTGGTTGCCACTGCGGGGCTGGCGGCAGGACGGCTCGACGGCGTCATCGCCACGCTGCCGGATGTTCCGTTCCTGCAGGACTTCCCCCGCGCCATCGACATCACCCCGCGCGGCCCGTACCCGGAGATCGCCCAGTTCCTGGCGCGCCACCGGGACCGCTACGAGCCCGTGCTTGACGTCCTTCGCTACTTCGACGGCGTCAACCTGGCGCGGCTCGCGACGGCACCGGCATTGTATTCGGCAGCCCAGATGGACGATATCTGCCCGCCGTCCACCGTTTTTGCCAGCTTCAACGCCTACGGCTCCGGGGCGGCCGGTACCGCTCCCACGGACGCCGCGAAGGATATTGAGGTGTACCGATTCAACAACCACGAGGGCGGCCAGGAACACCACTGGATCCGGCAGCTGCTGTTTCTCCGCAAAATTTTGGGGTAAGTTCCTTGTTGCGGGCTTGAGAAAACGGTTTCCGAGTCCGGGGAATCAAGGAACCAATGAAGAAACTCAGCAGGCTCAGCGTTGTGGCCTACGGTGCCGGCGACGCAGCCAACAGCATGATCATCAGTACGGCTAACATGTTCCTGCTCGTCTACTACACGGACGTGGCCGGCATCGCGGCAGCGGCGGCAGGAACGCTGCTGGTGGTGGCGCGCGTGTTCAATGCCTTCACCGACATTGCCGCCGGCCGCATCGTGGACCGGGTGCAGAGCAAGCGGTGGGGCAAGTTCCGCCCCTTCCTGATGTTCGGCTTCGTTCCGCTCCTGCTGGGCGCTGCGGTGTTCCACGTTCCCGACGTGGATCCGTCCTCCAAGCTGCTGTACGCCTACTGCACCTACGGGCTGGTCTGCCTGGCCTACAGCCTGGTGAATGTGCCCTATGGCTGCCTGGTGGGGGCCATGACCCAGGACCCCCGGGAGCGCGCCCGGCTCGGCGGCGCCCGGACCATCGGCGGCCTGTCAGTGGGGGCAACCCTGGGTTTCTTCATCGCGCCCCTGCTGGGCGCCGGCGGGGATATGCAGCAGATCTTCACCGTGATGACACTGGTTTTTGCCGCCGTGGGGTCCGCCCTCTATCTGTTCGCGGCTGTTGCCTGCCGGGAACAGATCGGCGGCAGCGTCCCCAAAATCACCCTGCGCCAAAGCACGGACGCGCTGAAGGCCAACTCGCCGCTCGTGGTCCTCTGCATCAGCTCCGTCCTCTTCGTCACCGGCACGTCAGCCACGGGCGCCGCACAGTTCTTCTACCTGCGGGATGTCCTCTCCCGGGTGGACCTGTTTCCCGTCATGGCCGCCGCGCAGGTGGCAATCACCCTGACACTCGCCGTCGTTATGCCGCGCCTCGTGGCACGCTGGGGCAAACGGGCTGCCTACACGGCCGGCGGCTGCGCCGGTGCTGCAGGCGGACTGATGGTGTTCCTCGCTCCGGCGGGGCTGCCCTGGCTTGCGGTAACGGGCCTTGTGCTGGCAATGCTTTCGTCTGCTTCGGTCAGCATCCTCACCTGGGCGCTGATCGCGGACACCGTTGAATACGGCGAGTGGAAAACCGGTGTCCGGGTGCAGGGCATCAACTACGCCCTCCTGGCCGCCACCCGGAAGCTGGGAATGGGGTTCGGCGGCGGGGTGGTGGCTTTCTCGCTGGCCTGGGGCGGATACTCGTCCGCGGCGCCGGAGCAGGCCGAAACCGCCGTTCTGGCCATCCGCGCCGCTGCCGGGCTGCTGCCCGCAGCCCTGGTGCTGGCCGCCGCCGGAATCATGTACTGGTACCGCCTGACGGACAAGAGGCACGCCGAGCTGGTGGCCGGCCTGCAGTCGAGCCGATAGCTGGCAGCCGTAGCGGGGAGCCGGCGGCGTCCGAAAAAGTCATGTGACGGACATGGTTTGCGCCCGGGGACAAACCGCGGCTATGGTCTGAGGCATGACTAACCGTTGGTATGCGTATTTTTCGTTGGCTCTGGAGGGGCCCGCGTCTAACTGACACGCATCCAACTTTCCTTCAGAGCCAACAGGGCAGAGATCATTCTCTGCCCTTCGCCGTTTCTCCGGCGGGTTCTGAACTGGGCCCGCTTCCCATCTGGAACAGGACCCACCATGAGCACCGCAACAGCATCAGCAGCCAGCACCGCCGCCGCAAAAACCACCTCGAACCTGCGCGTCAGCGAATTCACCGCGCTGCCCACGCCCTCTGAACTCATCGCCGAACTGCCGCTGGACGCCCGGGTGACGGACGTCGTCGAACGCGGACGCGACGAAGTCCGCGCCATCATGGACGGGGTGGACGACCGCCTGCTGGTCATCGTGGGGCCGTGCTCCATCCACGACCCCAAGGCGGGGCTGGAATACGCCCGCCGCCTGGTCAGCCAGGCCGAAAAGCACAAGGAAGACCTGCTCATCGTGATGCGGACCTACTTCGAAAAGCCCCGCACCACCGTCGGCTGGAAGGGCCTGATCAACGATCCCCGCCTGGACGGCAGCCACGACATGGTCACCGGCCTGCGGACCGCCCGGCACTTCCTGCAGCAGGTCACGGCCCTGGGACTGCCCACCGCCACCGAATTCCTGGAGCCGATCAGCCCGCAGTACATGGCTGACCTGATCTCCTGGGGTGCCATCGGTGCCCGCACCACGGAAAGCCAGATCCACCGGCAGCTCGCCTCGGGCCTGTCCATGCCCATCGGATTCAAGAACGGGACCGACGGCGACCTGCAGGTTGCCATCGATGCCTGCGGTGCCGCCGGGGCAGCCCAGGCCTTCCTCGGCATCGACGGCGACGGCAGGGCGGCGCTGGTGGCCACCGCCGGGAACCCGGACACGCACGTGATCCTCCGCGGCGGACGCAAGGGGCCCAACTACTCCGCGGGCGACGTCGAGGCTGCTTCGGCCAAGCTGGCCGGCAAGCACCTCAACCCGCGGGTGATCGTGGACGCCAGCCACGCCAACAGCGGCAAGAGCCACCACCGGCAGGCTGAGGTGGCACTGGAAATCGGCGCCCAGCTCGAGGATGGCGGCACGTCCGCGCAGGCGATTGCCGGCGTCATGCTGGAAAGCTTCCTGGTGGGCGGCGCCCAGAACCTGGACGTCGCCGAGAACGCAGCCGGCCGCGCGGAACTCGTCTACGGCCAAAGCGTCACGGACGCATGCATGGAATGGGACGTCTCGGTCTCCGTGCTGGACCAGCTTGCGGCGTCCGCACGCAAGCGCCGCGCAGTGAAGTAGGGGAGCCAAATAGGGGAGCGGACTACTTTCACATCTGCCACAGGAACATCTAGAGTATCTAGGTAGGTGGTTGGTGGATGGCTCAGCATCGGAACACCGCATTGGCATGTACCTGGGGTCACTGTTGTCCATCCGTCAGCAAAGGAATAGGGAAATGTCGTCAGAACAGAACTTCTCCAACGCGAAGTTCCTGACCGTGGCTGAAGTAGCCCAGGTCATGCGCGTCTCCAAAATGACCGTGTACCGGCTGGTCCACTCCGGTGAAATGCCCGCTGTGCGCTTCGGCCGCTCGTACCGGGTTCCGGAGAATGCCGTGGAGCAGTACCTCAAAGGTGCTGTGGTGGACGGCCACACCGAGACCGCCTGACGCACTCTTTTCGTCGCAATGCCCTGTATTTGAGCCGGTGGGAGCCCCGCTGTCAGTAGCCCCTCCCGATAAGCGGTACCCTGTTAAGGAACGTTTTACGTCATTGTAAGAATCTGTCAGTTGTTCAGTTCGTAGCTCTGTCCACGAACAATTTCCATCAGACAGGTACTGCATCTAGTTTGTAAGGAACTTTCGTGGGTTCAGTTATCAAGAAGCGTCGCAAGCGTATGGCCAAGAAGAAGCACCGCAAGCTGCTTCGCAAGACCCGTCACCAGCGCCGCAATAAGAAGTAGAGATACTTCGAACAGCGTAGAAATGCCCGTCGCCTTCCAGCGGCGGGCATTTCATTTTTCCTGGTGCAGCTTCCTGGCCTTGTTCGCAGATCCTTACCGTCACGGTTCGGATTCGCGGACAAGCTTAGGATCCGACGGATTCCTACGCGCGCGGGCCGCGGATCCTTGCGAAGCCCTTCCAGAGGCCGTAGACGGCGCCGCCGGCCGTGGCCGCCTTCAGTCCGAAGGTTGCTGCGCGGCGGCCGGCGCGGAAATCGTACACGGGCCAGTTGTTGTCGCGGGCGTGCCGGCGGAGGCGGGCATCCGGGTTAATGGCCACCGGGTGGCCCACCAGGCTGAGCAGCGGGATGTCGTTGTATGAATCGCTGTAGGCCCAGCAGCGCTTGAGGTCCAGGTCCTCGGCGTCGGCAATGCCCTGGACTGCCACGGCCTTCGCGGAACCGTGCAGGATGTCGCCCACCAGCCGTCCGGTGTACATGCCTTCCGAAATTTCCCCCACGGTGCCCAGCGCTCCGGTCAGTCCGAGCCGGGTGGAGATCACCGTGGCCACCTCGATGGGGGTGGCCGTCACCAGCCAGACGCGCCTGCCCACCCGCAGGTGCTGTTCGGCGAGGGCCTTGGCACCCGGCCAGATCCGGGAAGCGATCATCTCGTCATAAACTTCCTCGCCCAAAGCCTTGATGTCGTCAACGGTGATCCCCGCGGCGAGAGTCAGGGCAGAGTCCCGGACTGCATGGACGTCGTCGATGTTCTCGCCCCGCGCCATGAACTTGAACTGCTTCCACGCGAAGCCGGCGGCCTGGGCCATGGTGAAGGCGCCCCGCTGATACATTTTCCGTGCCACGTGGAAGAGGCTGGCACCGCGCATCAGGGTATTGTCCACATCGAAGAACGCCGCCTCGCCGGGCTGCGGCGCAGCAACCGGCTTGGTGACTACGGCGACGTACTTCTCCTGGGGCATGGACTTGAGTCTAGTCAATGCACTGGCTGGAAACCGTCGGCGTGCCGGGCACCGCGGACGGGGCTACGGTTAAGCCATGGCAACACCGCGCGTCGTCCTCATCACCAAAGCTGACTGCCACCTCTGCGAGGAGGCCCGCCTCGCCGTCGGCCGGGTTACCGCTGCGTTGGGGCTGGAGTGGACCGAAGAACGGGTGGACCACCAGCCGGAGCTCCGTGAACGGTACGCCGAGGAAATCCCGGTGGTGCTGGTGGACGGCGTCCAGCGCGATTTCTGGAAAATCGACGAAACCCGGCTGGAACGCGTACTCCAGCGCGCCATGGCCCAATAAGCGCAGTGTTCCAGTAAGCGCAGTGGTTCAGTAAGGATGGGCGCAAACAAGGGAGTGGTTTCCGGTGATGACGCCTGCTTTGTTGGCACCGGCGATGGGGCTCTAGAGTGGAGTCACAACGCGACTCAAGGGAGGGGCTGGTGACTTCGCTGGACTCAACCCCCCAGGCTGTTCCGGATCTTCCGGGCGCCACGGGCACGCCAGCCAAACAGATCCCGCCCGCAGCGGTGGCCCGGCTGACGCTCTATCTCCGTGCCCTCAACACGCTGCTTGCAGACGGCGTGGAGCGTGTCTCCTCCGAGTCCCTCGCGGAAGCGTCCGGAGTGAGCTCGTCCACGCTGCGCAAGGACCTCTCCCATGTGGGCTCCTACGGCACGCGCGGCGTGGGATACGAGGTGCAGTACCTCAGCCGCCACATCGCCGCCGCCCTGGGCCTGACGCACGACTGGAAAGTCGCCATTGTGGGTGCCGGAAACCTGGGCAAGGCCCTGGCCCGGTACGGCGGCTTCGAGTCCCGGGGCTTCGACGTCGTGGCCATCTTTGATGCCGACCAGATGGTAGTGGGCAACGAGGTGGGCTGGCTGCGGGTGAGCGACGTCGCGGACCTGGAAACCGTGCTGCACCGCACCGGAGCCAACATGGTGGTGCTGGCACTGCCGGCGGCCGTGGCGCAGGACGTGTGCGACCGCGTGGTGGCGGCCGGTGTCCACAGCGTCCTGAGTTTCGCCCCCGTCATGCTCCAGGTCCCGGAGGGCGTCAACCTCCGCAAGGTGGACATGGCCACCGAACTGCAGATCCTGGCCTACCACGCACAGCGGGCGCAGGCCCCGGGTCAGACTGCCTAGATTTCGGCAGTTTCCGGAACCCACGCCCGCAGGTGTGGAAATGTGCGCTTACCTGCCGTAGGGGTTGCCCATGCCGCCGCCGTACGGGTTGGCGAAGGGCTGCTGCTTCCGGAAATAGGGAGCCGCTGCGGGAAGATACAGCAGCACGATGGCGGCGATCCCCAGCAGGGTTCCGAGGGTTCCGATCGAGGGCGGGCCGAAGAGGCCGAAGATGGACAGGGCGGCGAACACCGTGCCCAGGATGCGGGCCCAATTCTTGCCCTTGCGGATAAAGAAGGCCACCAACAGGTACAGCCCGGCGCCCAGGATGGCGAATACCACCAGGGTGCCGGCAATGACGCCCTTGATGTCCTCGTAGGTGACGCCGGTGGCGCCACTGGCCTCCATCTGGTCCTCAAACGTCTGGCGGAACAGCGGATCGTCCAGCTGGGTGAGGCCCGTCAACAGGGAAATCACGAAGATAGCTGCTGACGCGATCAGCAGCCAGAAGGAGATGTTCACCAGCTGAGGAACGCCGGCGCTCCCCGAAGGCTGCGGCTGTTCCGAGGGGTACTGGGCATACGGCGACTGGCCGTAGGAGGACTGGCCGAACGGCTGCTGCCCGTAACCGGGAGCCTGCGGCGGGTTCTGGCCAAACTGCTGGCCGTACTGGGGTGCGTTCTGGCCGTACTGCGGAGCCGACGGCGGCTGGGAACCGTACTGCGGCGGGTTCTGTCCGTACTGGGGTGCGTTCTGGCCATACTGCGGAGCGTTCTGTCCGTACTGCGGCGCGTTCTCGCCGTAGCGGGGCTGCCCGCCGGACTGGTCACCGGGCTGGTTATTGCCGGGCTGGTTGGTGCCGCCCTGTGAGCCATTGGAATGCGGGTCATTGGGTACGGGAGGGGGGACGGGAGGAGTACTCATGAGCGGTCCTTCTGCATGTCGGTTTCCAGGGAGGCTGCCGGGAGCGGTCCTGTAGCCTGCCCCCAGCATGGCTTAAGTCCACCGTACCCCCGGGCCGCCGCGTTGTGGGTCATTCTGCGGAGGTATTCCGGGACGGGCCGGCGGCAAACCATGCCCGGGAATTGGGCAGCCACATCAGGACCGTTGCCGCGAGGCTGACCAGGAAGGCTGCCCAGTTTCCACCCTGGCCCATGCCGGTCAGCATGTTCATCACGGCCAGGCCCAACGTGATGGCGGCGAGGGCTGTCAGGGCCACCCGTGCCCACGTCCGTCCAGCCTTCATCTTTACCGCGAAAACCATCTGCGCAACGCCCACCGCGGAGGCCAGCAGCATCAGGGTGACCACGGCCGCGGCTGCCGCGGGTGCCGCAGCAAAGAGCACCAGGGATGCAAGCATCCCCAGCAGTCCGCCCATGGCGCCCAGGATGCCGCCGGCGAACCAGATCCAGAACGAGACCTTGATTTCCGTGGGGCGGCCGGCCACTGAAAACAGCGCGGCTAAACCGCCGGGCCGGGCGCTGGGGGAGTTGCTCATGGCGTTCACTGTAGTCCCGCCCGGGCGGCGCCATGGCGAGGCTCGGTCCGCCGGGACTGCCCCTGCGCAGCGGACTGCGGCTTCAGTGCGCAGGCCGGGACGACGGACGCCACTGAAGCCGGACGCTATTAAAGACGGAACCCCGGCACCGGCGTGAAAGCCGGTGCCGGGGTTCCGGCGGAAGTAATGACTATGCAGCGGGGGCGATGAAGGCCAGTTCCAGGTTGATGGCAACCTTGTCGCTGACCAGGACGCCGCCGGTCTCGAGGACTGCGTTCCAGGTGAGGCCGAAGTCCTTGCGGCTGATGGTGGTTTCAGCGGAAACGCCGGCCCGGGTGTTGCCGAACGGGTCAACGGCTACACCGTTGAACTCGGTTTCCAGGGTGACCGGGCGGGTGACGCCCTTGATGGTGAGGTCGCCGGTCAGTTCGTAGCTGTTGCCCTTGGCGACGAGGCCGTTGGAGACGAAGGAGATTTCGGGGAACTTCTCCACGTCGAAGAAGTCCTCGCCCTTGACGTGGCCATCGCGGTTGGCGTCGCCGGAGTCGAAGCTGGCGGTGTTGATGGTGGCGCTGATCCTGGCGTCGGCAACGTCACCGGAGAGGTCCAGGGTGGCGGCGGCTTCGGTGAACTGGCCACGGACCTTGCTGATGCCCGCGTGGCGGACGGTGAAGCCGATCTCGCTGTGGGAGTTGTCGAGGGTCCAGGTGCCGGTGGTGACGTCTGCGGGAAGTGCCATGATGATGCTCCTTGTATGTGCGTGCCTGTTGGTGTCCTGCTGTTGAAGCTTCATATGTTGAAGCCTCAACTAACTGCTGCATCTACTATAAACATGCATTTGCATCTTTTGTTCCCGATCCCGGAACATTTCTTCATAAACTTCAGTTCTACTGGGTGTAGAAGATTTCGGATCGCACGCCATCTTTGAGAAACTGGTAAACATGCCCCAAGCCACTGTCCATCTGCTCCGCCATGGCGAGGTACACAATCCCGACGGCGTCCTGTATGGCAGGCTGCCCGAATTCCACCTCTCCGAACTGGGGCGGGAGATGGCCCGTATGCTCGCGGAGCACTTCCGCCAGCGCGTTGCCAACGGTGCCAGGATCACGTACCTGGCAGCATCGCCGCTGGACCGTGCGCAGGAAACAGCCGCACCCACTGCCGAGGCCCTGCGCCTGGAAATCCACACTGATGCGCGGATCATCGAGGCTGAAAACTACTTCGAGGGCATGAAGGTCACCAAGGCGGAACTCCGCCGGCCCAAGCACTGGCCTATGCTGGTCAACCCCCTGCGGCCCTCCTGGGGCGAGCCCTACAAGAAGCAGGCGTCCCGGGTGATGGACGCGGTGCAGGAAGCGCGCGTCCGCGCCATCGAACTGGCAAATGGCGACTTCGGAATGGCCGGCCCGGAGGCGATCATGGTCAGCCACCAGCTTCCCATCTGGGCCACCCGCCTGAGCGCCGAAGGCAAGCCCCTGTGGCATGATCCGCGGAAGCGGGAATGCACCCTTACCTCCATCACGTCCCTGGTGTTCGACGACGACGGCACCCTCCTGCGCGTGCAGTACAGCGAGCCCGCGGCGTCCCTTCTTCCCGGTGCCGCCAGCACCCCTGGAGCCTAGTAGTGACCGACAGTAATTTCAGGAATACCCGTGCCGGACAAGGGCCCATCAGCTCCCGCCGCAGCCTCCTGGCTGCAGGCGGAGTAGCCCTGACCGCGCTCACTATGGGACTCTCGGGCTGCGCCCAGGAGGATGCCCTGGCGCAGCAGGCCAAAGCCGGGGACAACAAGAACTATGTGGCCGGCGACGGATCGGTCACCGAGTTCGCAGCGGCGGACCGCAAGTCGCCCGTCCAGGTCAACGGCACGCTGTTCAACGGCACCACGGTGGCCCCTGCCGATTTCCAGGGCAAGGTGACCGTGCTGAACTTCTGGTTCGCCGCCTGCGCGCCCTGCCGTGTTGAGGCACCCATCCTCGAGGAGCTCCACCAGGAGTTCAAGGACCAGGGCGTGCAGTTCTTCGGCGTCAACCTCCGCGACGAGAAAGCCACCGCCGAGGCCTTCGACAAGACCTTCAACCTGACCTACCCCAGCTTTGATGACAAGGACGGCGGCGTCCTGTTGTCCGTGTCCGGGCTGGTTCCGCCGGGAGCCGTTCCCACCACCCTGGTCCTGGACAAGCAGGGACGCGTGGCTTCCCGCGTCCTCGGTGAAATCCAGAAGGGCACCCTGAAAGCCCTTATCGCTGCCGCCGTGGCAGAGTAGCGGCTGGCCCGGACCGTGAACAGCCCCTTCGCCGAAGCCATCCTGAACGGCTCGCTCCTGCTTGCCATCCCGGTGGCCCTGCTCGCCGGACTGGTCTCCTTCCTCTCGCCCTGCGTCCTGCCACTCGTTCCCGGTTACCTGGGATACGTGACCGGGCTGAGCGGCGTGGACCTGCAGAAGCAGAAACGCGGCCGCATGCTGGTGGGGATCGGACTGTTCGTCCTGGGCTTCTCCGTGATCTTCGTGCTGCTGGGCGGCGCCTTCGGCCAACTGGGCACCCTGATCACCGGCTCCCAGAACGCCTGGATCACCCAGCTCCTGGGCATCCTGGTGATCATCATGGGCGTGGTGTTCATGGGCGGCTTCAGCTGGCTCCAGCGCGACGCCAAGATCCATGCCAAGCCACCGGCAGGCCTATGGGGTGCGCCGTTGCTGGGCCTGACCTTCGGGTTGGGCTGGGCTCCGTGCATCGGTCCCACCTACTCCGCTGTCCAGCTGCTGAGCCTCTCCGGCGGATCGTCGGCCGCCAAGGGCGCCTTCCTGGCGTTCGTCTACAGCCTGGGCCTGGGGATCCCGTTCCTCCTGATCGCCCTGGCACTGCGCCGGGGCATGGGCGTGATGGCGTTCTTCCGCAAGCACCGCCTCGCCATCCAGCGCACCGGCGGCGGCATCCTGGTGGTCCTCGGACTGCTGATGGCCAGCGGCGTCTGGGGAACCTGGGTGACAGGGCTGCAGTACTGGTTCCAAACCGACGTGAAGTTGCCAATCTGATGAGCGAGCGTGTGAACGTAAAGAAAAAGTCTTCCGCACCGGCCGGCGGAAACGAGCCCGGCGCCACAGTGGCCGAGGCAAAGGCGGACGCCGCGCTGCCGGCCCTGGGTCCGAAGGAAATGCTGCGCTGGGCGTGGACCCAGCTGACCAGCATGCGGACGGCCCTGTTCCTGCTGCTGCTCCTGGCGGTGGCTGCCGTCCCGGGGTCACTGTTCCCGCAGCGCCCGGCCAACCCGTCCGTGGTCACGCAGTACATCAAGGACAACCCGGACTACGGCAAGCTGCTGGACTCCCTGCAGCTGTACGACGTGTACTCCTCGGCCTGGTTCTCCGCGATCTACCTCCTGCTGTTCATCTCCCTGATCGGCTGCGTGGTGCCCCGCGCCATCGCCCACTACAAGGCGATGCGCTCCCAGCCGCCGCGGACCCCCAAGCGGCTCTCCCGCCTTCCCGAGTACGGCACGCTGGTGATTCCCGCCGACGCCGGCATCCCGGCGTCGGATGCCATCCACAGCGCCGCCGGGCTGCTGAAGAAGCGCGGCTACCGCGTTGAAGTACGGGACGACGACGGCGCGCGGCCGTCTTTGGGCGCCGAACGCGGCTTCCTGAAGGAGGTGGGCAACCTCGTCTTCCACACGTCGCTGATCGGCGTGCTGGTGTCGGTGGCCGTCGGCGGACTGTTCGGCTACAGCGGCCAGCGCATCCTGGTGGAGGGCGACACCTTCGTGAACACCCTGGTGGGCTACGACCAGTTCAACCCCGGCACCAATTTCCAGTCGGGCCAGCTGCAACCGTACTCGGTCCAGCTGGACAAGTTCGACATCACCTTCGACCGTGAGTCCCAGGGCAAGTTCGGCCAGCCCATCGACTTCTCCGCTGCCGTGACCACCAAGGAAAACCCGGACGCGCCGGCCAGGCAGGAAACGCTGAAGGTCAACGATCCCATCACCCTGGGCGGCACCAGCATCTACCTCACCGGCAACGGCTACGCCCCCGTGGTGACCATCCGCGACGGCGACGGGAACGTGGCCATGCAGGGCCCGGTGGTGGCCAAGCTGCAGGGGGACAACTACTACTCCTCAGTGGTGATCAAGGTTCCCGATGCCAAGCCGGACCAGCTGGGCTTCGCCGGCTTCTTCCTGCCCACGGCCTTCGTGTCCAATGACGGCGTGTCCTTCAGCGGCGACCCTGAACTTTTCAACCCGCAGCTGACCCTCAACTCCTACTACGGGGACCTGGGCCTGAATGACGGCGCCCCGCAGAACGTGTTCGAACTGGATGTGCAGGACCTGACGCCGCTTAACGCCAGGAACCTCGACGCCGGCGGCATCACCCTTGCCCCCGGAACGTCCTACACCCTGCCGGACGGCAAGGGCACCATCAGCTTTGACGGCGTAAAGCGCTATATCGGCGTGGATATCCACCACAACCCGGGACAGCTGTACGCCCTGGTCTTCGCGCTCCTCGCCGTTGCCGGCCTCATCCTCTCCCTCTACGTCAACCGCCGCCGGGCCTGGGTACGCACCGGCACGCACGACGACGGCCGCACCATGGTGGAATACGGGCTCCTCGCCCGCGGTGAGGACCACCGCCTGGCCGCGGAGGCAGCCGCCCTGCGGAAGCTGCTCTCCGAAGAGTGGCAGCTGGCGGATGACCAGGCTGCAAAATCTTCCCCCACCCCAACCCCAGCAGGCCCGCAAGGGCCCGAAAAGGACCAGTAATGCCGTTTGGAATCAACGAAACCATGGGCCAGTACAGCGAGCTCTTTATGCTGCTGGCCGCAGGCACATACACCGTCGCCTTCATCGCGTTCGCCTGGGACCTTGCCAAGAGCAGCAAAGCCTTGCGGGCCATCGACCTCAAGGCCGCGCAGGCTGAAGAGGCCACCAAGGTTCCCGTAGCCGCGGGGACGGGGGCGCGCAGCGAGTCCCACCTTGCCGGGCCGGCGGGCCGGGCCGAACGGCCGTCGTCGTCAACGGCGAAGTCCGCAGTGGCCGGGGGAGCTGCAACGGCCGACGCCGACATGAAGTATGCTGCGGAACGCCGCGCTCCTGCACGGGTGGCGGTGGCCCTGACCGTCCTGGGTGCGCTCATCCATGGCGCCGGCGTCGTGACCCGCGCCCTCGGCGCCGGACGCGTGCCCTGGGGCAACATGTACGAGTTCCTCACCACCGGCGCCTTCGTGGCCATTGCGGTATTCCTCCTGGTGCTGATCCGCCGCGATCTCCGCTTCCTGGGCACTTTCGTGGTGGGCCTGGCCATCATCATGCTGGTCGCCGCCTCCGTGGCGTACTGGACGCCGGTGGGGCACCTGGTTCCCGCCCTGCAGAGCTACTGGCTGATCATCCACGTCTCCATCGCCGTGCTCTCATCGGCGCTGTTCACGCTGACCTTCGCCATGTCCGCCCTGCAGCTGGTGCAGTCCCACCGCCAGAAGACCGTGGCGGCCGGAGGCGCGGACAAGCTCGGCTTCATGCGCCTGGTGCCGTCCGCGCTCAGCCTGGAGAACCTCTCCTACCGCATCAATGCCATTGCCTTCATCGGCTGGACCTTCACGCTGATGTTCGGCGCCATTTGGGCTGAGAAGGCCTGGGGCCGGTTCTGGGGCTGGGACACCAAGGAAGTCTGGACGTTCGTCATCTGGGTGGTTTACGCCGGCTATCTGCACGCCCGGGCAACCCGCGGCTGGACGGGCACCCGTGCGGCCTGGCTTTCGATCGTCGGCTACCTGTGTGTCATCTTCAACTTCACCATCGTGAACCAGTTCTTCAACGGTCTGCACTCCTACTCAGGCCTCTGAGCAGGGCATTCACGTGAAAGCCCGGTGGACCCGAGGTAAATAACAAATCGATGTAGCAATGGGGGTGTTCCCGGTCCCCGGGTGGTGCTACGTTGGTGACGTTCGCCCGTAATGAAGTTGCTGGCGAAACGCAAGTTTTTCCTGGGGTTTCCATGAGTTACGTTCTCGCCATCGATGTCGGGACAAGTTTTACGGCTGCTGCCGTTGTCCGCTTTCACCAAGGAGTTACACCAGTCCCGGAGAGCCTGCCGCTGGGCCTTCGCGGGGCAGCTGTGCCTTCCGTGGTGTACTACCCGGAGGAAGGCCCCATCCTGGTGGGGGAGGCCGCGGAACGCCGCGGGCTCGATTCCCCCGGGCGCGTCGTACGGGAGTTCAAGCGCCGTGTTGGCGATGCCGTGCCCATCTCCGTTGGGACGCTGTCCCTTCCTCCCGAGGACGTCTTCGCCACCATGGCCCGCTGGGTGGTTGACCGGGCGGCCGAGCGCGAGGGTGCACCGCCGTCGGAAATCATCCTGACCCATCCCGCTGCATGGGGCAGCCACCGGACCTCCGTCATCAGCGACGCCCTGGCAGCGAAAGGCCTTGGGAACGTCACCCTGCTGACGGAGCCGGAAGCCGCCGCCCTGCATTACGCATCGCAGGTGCGGGTGGAGGACGGCAGCACCATCGCCGTCTACGACCTGGGCGGCGGAACCTTCGATACAGCTGTCCTGCGCAAAGCCGGCACCAACCACTTTGAACTCCTGGGGCGCCCGGAAGGGATTGAGAACCTGGGCGGCGCCGACTTCGACGCTGCCGTGTTCCGTTACGTCGCTGAAAACACCGGCGGCGCCCTGGCAGGCCTCGACACCGCCGAGCCGGGCGTGCTTGCGGCGCTGACCCGGCTGCGGCGGGAGTGCGTGGAGGCCAAGGAAGCTCTCTCCTCGGACAGCGAAGCCAGTATTTCCGTGCTCCTCCCCGGCATCCAGCAGCAGATCCGCCTGGTCCGTTCCGAATTCGAAGAGCTGATTGAAGAACCCATCCGGGACACTGTTGACGCCCTGGAACAATCCCTGGCACAGCTTGAGCTCGAGCCGGCGGACCTGACCGCCGTGCTGCTCATCGGCGGATCCTCGCGCATCCCCCTCGTGGCGCAGCTGATCTCGGAGCAGCTGGACCGGCCCATCGCCGTGGACGCCGATCCCAAGTCATCCATCTGCCTGGGCGCGGCCGTGTCCGCGGTGCTGGCACAGCCGGAAGCTGCTCCGGCAGCAGCTGCTGCCGGTGGGGCCGCCGCGGAAGCCGACGGAACCGCCGTCGCGCCTTCCTCCGGTGAAGACGCTTCGGAAGACGGGCACGCGCCCGTACGGCTGGCCAGCTGGTCCCGTAAGACGCCCGCCGCCCCGGCCGCGGGCCACGGCCCGGGACACGGGCACCATGGCGGAGCACATGCTCCGAAGCCCACCGTGCGGCTCACGGCCATCGCAGCAGCCGCTGCCCTCTTTACCGTCCTTACCGCCACCGCAGCCCAGAGCCCGGAAGGCTTCACCAACCTCACGTCCATGTTCGTCCCGGAAGCTGGTGCCGCCCCGGAAGCCGGAGCAGGAGGTTCCGGCGGCGGCGGGAATGGTGCCGGGGGACCCGCTGCCGGTGCTCCGGGGGATGGCTCAGCACCGCTGGCAGGCATCGAGGCCGGCGTGAACAAGGCTGCTCCCGACAAGAAGGCCGGCCTCGACGTGGCGGCCTCGCCCACCAGCCGGCCCTCGTCGAGCACACCTGCGGACAAGGCCGTTGCCGGCGGAGGATCCACGGGCAGTGCAGCAGCGGATCCTGGTGCCGCGGGCACGGCACCAGGGACCGGAAGTACGACGCCGGGCGGCACCACCGAGCCCAACGGCACCCCCACGCTGGGTACTGGAACCACTGATCCTGCTGTTCCCGGTACCAGTGCGCCGGTTCCGGATCCCACCGTGGATCCAAGCCCTGTAGAGCCCGCTCCCGTTGACCCGACTCCGGTTGACCCCACCCCGGTGGATCCTGCGCCGGTCGATCCCACTCCGGTGGATCCGACACCCGTCGACCCCACTCCGGTCGATCCGTTGCCGTCGGACCCCGCGCCGAGTGTTCCGGTTCCCGTGGAGCCGGCGCCATCAGAAACGGTTGCTCCACCACCGCCAACCACTACCGATGCGCCAGTGGTGACGGATCCTGCCCCCACGACCGCGACTGAACCGGCGGCTTAGCATGGTGGGTCATCAGATGCGCGCGCAAGAGCCGGCCTTCCTTCATGCGGAACTGAACCATCCGGGGCAGTCGCCCCACGCTGCAGAGCTCATGGCCCGGCAGCTCAAGGGCGAGAACGCCGCAGTCCGCGAGCTGCTGCTGGCGTTGTCAGTGGGCTTTGCCCTGCCGGGACCGCTGCCCGCGGACCTGGAGCGAAAGATTGACGGCGGCGAGGTGGAAAGCCTCGCTGCGCTGGTTGAACGGGCAGAAAAAGCAGGCCTGCTGACACCCGACGGGACCGTGGTGGGACCGGCCCAGCACGCCCTGCTCACCGTGGCACCCACCACGAAAGTCCACGCGCTCCAGCGTGAACTCGTCACGGTGTACGTCACGGACGGCCAGCCGCTGGGCGACTTCGCCCGCGAGCTGGCCCGCGGGGGCCTGGCGGACCAGCGCGTGGCGGCAGAGCTGGAGCATGCGGCGGACAAGGCGCTGGAACACGACCCCGGCCTGGCCTGCCAGCTCTACGATGAAGCCCTGCTGGCAGGAGCCGACGAAATAGCCACGGCCGCGCGGCGTGCCCAGGCCGCAGCCGGGGACGGGGACCTGGACGCAGCCACCCGGATCATCGACACCCTCCTGGTGCAGGAGGATCCGCCGGACGTACGCCGGGGCGTGAACGTAGCCGCCGCCGTCTGGGCGCAGCGCGGCATGCTGGCCCGCGGTGCGGACGCCTTCAGCTGGCTGGGTGCCGCCCGGCTGGGACCCTCGGCGCCGCTGGCCGCCGTAGCCATGGTGGGCTGCGGCAACCGGCCGGGAGCCGATGCGGTGTTCAAAGCTGACGCACCCCCGGCATCGCCCACCCTCCTGGCCGCCGCGATGACCGAAACCGGTAAGGGAATCCTGGAGTCACTGGCCGGCGATCCGCACCAGGCGCTGCCGGTCCTGATCCACGCGTCAGACATGCTGAACGCGGCAGGGGCAGCCCTTCCGCTTCCCGATACCCCGGCAGCCCTGGCCGCCCTGGCGGCGCTGAACAGCGGAGAGCCGCATCTCGCCGAGACGGTCTGCCGGGCAGCCACTGCCGCCGGCCAGGGCGGAAATGCTGCGAAGCCGCGGCTCTACCTGCTACAGGCATGGTCCGCGATGCAGCAGGATAAGCTCGAGGACGCCCGGCTGTCCATCAACGAGGCTTCCAAGGCCAATCATTGGCCCCTGGTTCCGCGGGACGAGTTTTTGCGGGCGGCGCTGGAAGTGGGCCTCGCCCGGCGGAACGGCGAAATTCCCGAACTTGTCATGGCGTGGGAACGCGCCCGCGAAGCGATGCTGCACACGTCCGTGGACCTCTACAGCCTGCTGCCGTGGGGTGAGCTGATGATCACGGCAGCCCGGCTGCGGGAAACCCGGCGGGTGGCGCATTACCTGGACGAGGCAAAGCAGCTCCTGGAGCGCCTCGGCAACCCGCCGCTGTGGGCGGTGCCTTTCCACTGGGCAGCTGCCCAGGCCGCCCTGCTCAGTGAAAGCCCCGCTGACCTGGCACCTCATGCCGCAGCGTTGGCCCGGGCCGCGCACCACAGCCACCTGGCAGCCGTGCTGGCTACCGCGGGCAAGGCATGGGTTTCGGTGCTGGCCGGCAGGTTCCAGCCCGCCGACGTCGAGGCCGCCGCGCGTGGCCTGGGCAGGGTGGGGATGCCGTGGGAAGGCGCCAGGCTTGCCGGACACGCCGCAGCCCGGGCGGAAGAGCGCAAGGACATGGTGCGCCTGCTGTCCTGCGCCCGGGACCTCCATCCGCAGGGAACGTCCACGGGCAACGGAACCTCGGGTTCCGGCGAGACGCGCAATGCTCCCACCGCAGAAACCGGCAACGGCGTGCAGCCGGACGGATCAGGGCTCAGCGAACGGGAAAAAGAGGTTGCCCGGCTGGTGCTTGAGGGCAAGACATACCGGGAGATCGGCGAGGCCATCTACATCTCCCCGAGGACTGCCGAACACCACATAGCCCGGATGCGCCGCCGCCTGGGTGCCGAAAACCGCTCGGACCTGCTGGCCCGGCTGCGCCTTGCCCTGAGCTCCGAGAATCCCCCTCAGGAGTAAGCCCCTAATGCCCCTAACCGGGGGCCCGGCGGTTCCCCACGCGGGGGACTGCCGGTAGGGGGAACCGGCCCGATGCCCGGTCCTACCCCCGGCCCATACGTTTGATTCAAGCCCAGCAACGACGCAGGGCGAACCGCAACTCATAGAAAAGCAGGGGACCTTCAAATGACACTCGCAAACGATCTCGTCCAGTTCCTTATGAACCTCTTCGGAGACCGCCAGGCCGCCCAGGACTTCCTGGATGACCCGGAGAAGGTCCTTGAAGACCACGGACTTGGCAAGGTCTGCTCGGCAGACGTCGACGCCGCAATGCCGGTAGTCCTGGACTACGCTCCGGTCACCGTCAACGCCTCCCGCTTCGACCGGGAGTACAACACCGGCGGCAACCGCTCCCACACTGACGACAACGGCGGCGGCGGCAGCACCGGTGGCGGCAACCATGGTGGAGGCCACCACGGCGGCGGCCACCACGGCGGCGGCAACGGCGGCGGCAACAACCACGGTGGCGACGACCACGCGCACGCAGTCCAGCAGCTGCACCACGTTGTGAATAACTACTCCTACACCTCCACGGTGGATGACCGCGACACCATCACGGACCAGTCCGTGAATCAGAACATCTGGGCCGACGGCGACGTCACCCAGTGGTTCGACAACGACTCGGTGGTCGCTTCCGGTGACCGTGCCATCGCCGCCGGCGACGACGCTGACGTCGAGGACTCCAACAACATCGAGGATTCCTACAACACGGACAACTCCACGGATAACTCCACGGACAACTCCATCCGCGCCGGCGGCGACGTCAACATCGGCAACGAAGAGACCGACATCGAGGACTCCTTCAACACCGACGTCGACATCGATGCCGACATCGACGACTCGTTCAACGACAACTCCGACAACTCCACCAACAACGACCTGGAGGTCGACGTCGAGGATTCGTTCAACGACAACTCGGACAACTCCACCAACACCGAGGTCGACGTTGAGGATTCGTTCAACGACAACTCGACGAACACCGAGGTTGACGTCGAGCTCGAGGATTCCTTCAACACGGACAACTCCGAGACCACCGAAGTCACGATCGAGGACTCCTTCCAGGACAACTCCACCGAGACGGACGTCGAGCTGAACGATTCGTTCAACGACAACTCGCAGACCACCGAGACCGATGTCGAGGTAGAGGTCGAGGATTCCTTCAACCCGGTCAATGTCGAGGACAACGTTGTTGTCGCCGACAACGAGCTCGAGTTCACTGAGGACAACTCCATCAACACCGATGTGAACGTAGAGGACAACAACCTCGCACTCGCCGCGGACGACGCCGAGGCCACGGCGGGCTAGCAGCCAGTCCGGACAGGAAAGCCCGGCAGGAGGTTCCCACCTCCTGCCGGGCTCTTCCCAACCCATCCCACGTTCCAATTCGGGGCTCAACGCAAAAGGAAACGCTGTGGCAGAAGCAGGACCGGCAAAATCGACAGCACCGGCCACCGCCGGGCAACTGGTCAGACTCGTGGAGCATGGACTCACACTGGTTGGCACGGGCGACAGGGCAGATCTCCGCAAGCGCCTGGACCAGACCATGGGACGGCTTAAGGATCCCAGCATCCGCGTCATCGTGGTGGGTGAATTCAAGCAAGGCAAAAGCAAGCTCATCAATGCCCTGGTCAACGCACCGGCGTGCCCCGTTGACGACGACATTGCCACATCGGTCCCCACCGTGGTCCGGTACGGTGATCCGGCCTCGGCGGCCATCCTGGTCCCGAAAGCCGATGGGGATGCCGGGGACGAAGGCACCGTTGAACGCCAGCAGATCCCCATGGCCGATCTCCCGGCTTACGTTTCCGAGCAGGGAAACCCCGGGAACAGCAAGAAGCTCGTCGCCGCCGAGGTCTACCTTCCCCGCAAGGTCCTCACCGGCGGGCTCACCGTCATCGACTCGCCCGGTGTTGGCGGCATGGGCTCCTCCCACACCCTCACCACCCTTACGGCCTTGCCCACCGCCGATGCCATGCTCCTGGTTTCAGACGCCTCCCAGGAGTACACCGAACCGGAACTGCGCTTCCTCCGCCAGGCCATGCGGATCACCCCCAGCGTTGTGGGTGTCCTGTCCAAGACCGACCTGTACCCGGACTGGCGGCGGGTGGAGGAGACGGACCGGTTCCATCTAAGCAAGGTGGCCCCCGATATCCCGCTGTTCCCGGTCTCTTCGGACCTCCGCCTTGAGGCCGCACGCCTGCAGGACAGCGAGCTGAACAACGAATCCGGCTTTCCCGGGCTGATCAGCCACCTCCGGAACGAGATCGTGGGTAACGCTCAGCGCCTGCAGCGGCGCTCCGTCAGCCAGGACCTGCTGTCCGTCACCGAGAACCTGCGCCTCTCCCTGCAGACCGAGCTGGAAGCACTGGAAAACCCTGCAGGCACGCCCCAGATGATCGCGCAGCTGGAACTGGCCCGCGCCGAAGCCGACGACCTCCGGAAACGGTCCGCACGCTGGCAGATCACCCTCAACGACGGCATCAGCGACCTCATCGCCGACATGGAGTACGACCTCCGGGACCGTCTCCGCCGCATCCAGCGGGAAGCCGAGACCGCCATCGACCAGGGTGACCCGGGCCCCAGCTGGAATGAGTTTTCCAAGTGGCTGGAGGAATGCGCGGCCGCTGCCATCTCCGACACCTTCGTCTGGACCAACGAGCGTGCCCAGTGGCTGGCAGCCCAGGTGGCTGAACACTTTGCAGCCGATGAGGTGTCGTTGCCGGTGATGCGGGTGTCCGACTCCGGTGACGCACTTGACCCCGTGGACGCGATGCCGGGCATGGAGGATGGACGCATCAACCCTATGCAGAAGGTACTGATCGGCATGCGCGGATCCTACGGCGGCGTGCTGATGTTTGGCCTCCTCACCGGCATCTTCGGTATGGCACTGATCAACCCGCTCTCGGTGGGCGCCGGCTTGCTGCTGGGCCGCAAGGCATACCGGGAGGACAAGGAAGCCCGGCTCAAGCGCCGGCAGGGCGAAGCCAAGGCCCTGGTCAGACGACAGATCGATGACGTCACCTTCCAGGTAGGCAAGCAGCTGAAGGACCGGCTGCGGCTGGTCCAGCGTTCCATCCGCGACCACTTCACCGAAATCGCGGAGGAACACCACCGCTCCCTGACGGATTCGGTGACGGTAGCGCAAAAGGCAGCCACCACCTACGCCCTGAAGAAGGACGTCCGGATCCGGGAAATCAAGGCGGAGCTGAAGAAGGTGGATGCGCTCCACCGGGCAGCGGAAGTTGTTGCGGCTGAAGTGGCCGGCAGCAGGAAACTGTCGTCGGTGGCGGTCTGATGACTGCCACAACTGTTTCCGGAGCCGCCAGCCTGGTCCAGGAGGCATTGAAAGCCTACGGTGATGATGACGCCGCAGCTGCCGTGCTGCGGGGTTATGCCCGGAGGCTCGCGGAGCCGTTGCGGATTGCCATCGCAGGCATGGTGAAAGCCGGAAAGTCCACGCTGCTGAACGCGATCATCGGCGAGGAGATAGCCCCCACGGACACCGGGGAATGCACCCGCATCGTCACCTGGTACCGCCACGGCCACACGCCACGGATCACGCTGCACCCGAAGACCGGGGAACCGCGGAACCTGCCACTCAAACGCGTGGACGGCCGGCTGGTGTTCGTGCTGGGGGACGTGCAGGCGGAGGACGTGGACCGGCTTGATGTGGAGTGGCCGTCACCGATGCTGCAAACCATGACCCTGATCGACACCCCCGGCATCGCCTCGCTGTCCGAGGACGTATCCGCCCGGTCCACCAGCTTCCTCACGCCCGAGGACACCCCGTCGGAGGCGGATGCCGTCATCTACCTGATGCGCCACATGCACGCCTCCGACCTGCGCTTCCTCGAATCCTTTCGGGACACGGAAGCGGGCCGCTCCGGCACGGTCAACGCACTCGCGGTATTGTCCAGGGCCGACGAGGTAGGCGCCGGCCGGATCGATTCGCTGCTGTCCGCAGGCGAGATCGCCGAAAGGTACCGGCGGGACCATAACCTGCGGAAGCTGGCATTGGGGGTTGTCCCGGTGGCGGGGCTCCTCGCTCAGAGCGCCCGGGCCATGCGCCAGCAGGATTTTGTGTCGCTCCAACAGCTGGCCGGATTGGACCGCGCAGACCGGGAAAAGATGCTGCTCTCGGCCGACAGGTTCCTCCGGTCCACAAACCCGGAATCGCTCACCGCGGAGGCAAGGGCTTCCCTGCTGGCGAGGTACGGGCTGTTCGGCATCCGGCTGGCCGTGGTCCTGATCCGGAACGGCTTCGACGAACCGACCCCACTTGCGCACGAGCTCGCCCGGCGCAGCGGCCTGGATCCCTTGCTGGACCTGCTGGGCCGCCAGTTCCAGGCCCGCGCCGAGGCGCTGAAGGCACGGACCGCGCTGGTGGGCGTGGAATCCCTGCTGCGCACCTCACCCCGCCCGGGAACGGAGCATCTGGCCGCCGCCCTGGAACGGCTGCAGGCAAACGCCCACGAGTTCCGGGAGCTGCGGCTGCTTGCAACGCTCCGGACCACCGGTGTGTCGCTGAGCTCCGAGCTGGCGAACGAGGCCGAGGGCCTCATTGGAGGTTGGGGCGCTGCGTCCCACGTGCGCCTGGGGCTGGATGCGGACGCGACGCCGGACGAACTGTCCGATGAGGCGCGCCGCTTCCTCCTGCGGTGGCGCGCCGTGGCCGAAAACCCGCTCACGGACAGGTCAGCCCTTGACGCCTGCCGCGTGGTCATCCGCAGCTGCGAGGGCATCCTGGCGGAGACATCCGCCCGTCAGCGCCACCGCCAGCCAGCCTAAGCACACCGGCGATTGAGCCTGTCGAAACCTGGTTTCGACAGGCTCAATCGCCGTAAGTCCGGTGGTTGAGCTTGTCGAAACCAGTTCAGCTCAGCCACCGCCTAAGCGGGCCGGCTCGACTTAAGCCAGGCGCCGGATGAGGGCAGGAAGAACAGCACCAGCCCGATCAGGGCCAGGAGCAGCTCGGCGCCCCAGAGCAGCATGACGTAACTGCCGCCCTCGCCGTCGGGAACCAGGAACGCGGTGGCTACCAGCATGACCAAGGCGTGGCCGGCCAGCAGCGGGACCAGGGCCCAGCGGGCCCAGCCCTGGCGGCCCAGCACTACGCCCAGCATGACGGCCTCCAGGAACATCACCAGCAGGAGTGCGCCGCCGCTTCCCCAGAAGACGATGCCGGTGGCCGTGGTGACAGCCTCGGCGTCGCCACCGGGAGCCATCTCCTCCACCACGCTGCGTAGCCGCTCCAGGTGGCCGTCGCGGGTGAGGAAGGAACCCACCAGTACGGCGAGCCCCGCCACGAAGCTGACAAGCCACAGTGTCCTGCCGTGCCGGATAGTTCCGGGCGCAGGGGGGATAACGGCGATCGGTGCCGGGGCGGAATACGAGAAACCCGGCCGCGGCGGCGGCGCGTGCTGGGTAGGCGGCGGTGGTGCAGGCTGGCCGGTTGGTGAATCTGACTGGGTAGGGCTTGGCCCTTCTGGCGGGGAGGCGGTCCCGGAGGGGTCGGTCCGCAGCCGTTCTTGTCCGTCAGATTCGTGAGCCATGCGTCCTACTTCAGTCCGTCGGTATCGTGCTCGTCAGTTTCGTGCTTGTCTTTCCCGCCGTCGCCGTCCTTGGCCTTGGCATCCAGATCTTCCTCGAGCTTCTTCAGCCTGGCGGCCTCGGCCTCCTGGCGGCGGCGGACCTCGAGCTTGCGGAGGAAGTCCGGATCATCATCCGGAGCTGCGGGATGGCGGTAATTCTGCTGCTGCGGGGATGTCCCGCGCGGCCGCCCGATGAGCAGCCACAGGATGGCGCCCAGCACGGGCAGGACGATCATGACCACAATCCACGCAGGCTTCGAGATCCCACGCGTGAGGCGGCCATCGGTCCGGATCACGTCCACGAGGCCATACACAAAGATGACGAGGACTGCCACGGCCAAAGCCACACGGAGGAGCATGCCATTAAGTCTATCGTCAGGAGGCCCACGGAACCTCGGGCGGGAGGCCGCTAAACTTGAATGTGGCCTTTTTGAAATATTCCCTGATCCGCCTGGCACTCTTCGTGCCGTTGTTCGTGCTCTTCACCCTCCTGCAGCTGGGCGTGCTGATGTCCGTTATCTGCGCAGCACTCATTGCCTTTGCCGTCAGCTACCTCTTTTTCCAGAAGCAGCGGGACGCGGCAGCCGCCGCCCTGCACCACCGGTTCTCCGGCAAGGCCAAGCCGCTCCGCTCAGCCGGCGAAGTCCAGGACGCGCACGCTGAGGACTCCCTGCTGGACGCCAACCCGGACGTCGCCATCAGCAACGACGCCAAGGACCCCAAGGCGCGCGGCTAGCCGAGGCGGCTGACCGGATCAGCCCTAGAACCCGTGGCCGAGCACCAGGCCCAGTGAGAACAGCAGGCTGTAGCCGAGGTTGATCAGGCCCGTCTGCTTGAGCACCGGGATAAGGCTCTTGCGCTTGCGGCCGTTGATCATCAGCCACGAAGGCATCAGGCAGGCCGGAATCAGCAGCAGCACGATCAGCATCCACGGCCGGCCCGGAGCCAGGATGATCACCAGCAGGATGGCCAGGGCCAGCATCAGCACGTAGCTCTCCCGTGCGTGCTTGTCGCCCAGCCGTACCGCCAGCGTCTTCTTGCCCACCTGCATGTCCGTGGGAATGTCCCGCACGTTGTTGGCCATGAGCAGGGCGGTGGCGATCAGCCCGGTGCCGATGGCGCCGATGATGGCGGGCAGGTTGATCTGTCCCGCCTGGGTGTAGGTGGTGCCAAGGGTGGCCACCAGGCCGAAGAACACGAACACGAAAACGTCGCCCAGTCCCATGTAGCCGTAGGGGTTCTTGCCGCCCGTGTAGCCCCAGGCCGCCATCACGCAGCCCAGGCCCACCAGGATCAGCCACCAGCTCTGGGTGATGACCACCAGGACCAGCCCGAACACCATGGCCGCCGCGAACGTGCCGAACGCGGCCCTTTTGACGTGCTCCGGTTTGGCCGCCCCCGAACCGACGAGGCGCAGCGGTCCCACGCGGTCGTCGTCCGTCCCGCGGATGCCGTCCGAGTAGTCGTTGGCGAAGTTCACGCCCACCTGGAGCAGGAGGGCCACCAGCGCTGCCAGGATGGCGTTGAACAGAAGGAACGAATCCATCTCGTAGGCGGCGGCAGAGCCGATCAGCACCGGCGCAATCGCAGCCGGCAGTGTTCGGAGTCGTGCGCCTTGGATCCATTGTGCGGCTGTGGCCACGGTCAGTACCTCATGTTGGTTCGGGAGTTCGGCGGGGCGAAAAGCACGTTCCCGCCGCAATGGTGCACGTCCACTCTACTTTCCCTGGTGCAGGGCGCTGAGTTCGGCGGTCATGGCCAGCCGGTCGGGTTTGCCGTTGGGCAGCATCCGCAGCGAGGACGCGGCCAGGACGGTTTTGGGGGCAAGGACCCCCAGCGTACGGCGCCACTCCTGTTCAAGCACGACGGCGTGGTCCCTGCTTCCGTCCGGACCGCCGCCGGCCTGTGCGGCGCCTTCGCCCGCCAGCGCCACGTAGGCCGCCACGGCCTGGCCCCATTCTGCGGACGGCACCCCTGCCACGAAAGCCGCGGCGACGGCGTCGGACTTTTCCAGCTCTTCCTGGATGTGGGCGGCGGAAACCTTGACACCGCCGGTGATGATCACGTCGTCCAGCCTGCCCAGCACGTTGAGGCGGCCGTCGTCGTCGATGCTGCCCAGATCGCTGGTGCGGTACCAGCGGACGCCGTCCTCCTCGAAGAAGGTGCCGGATTCCTGGTCCGGGGCTTCCAGGTAGCCGGCGGCGATGGTGTCACCGCCCAGCAGGATCCTGCCGTCCCCGTCCACGCGGACCGAGACTCCCTCCAGCGGGTAGCCGTTGTAGACGCAGCCGCCGGAGGATTCGGCGGAACCGTAGGTGGTGACCACGCGCACGCCGGCCTCCCGGGCTGCCGCCAGCAGGGATTCCGCTGCCGGCGCGCCGCCCAGCAGGACGGCGTTGAAGCGGCGGAGCACAGCCAGCGTCTCCGGGGAAGGATCGTCGAGGAGCCGCTGCAGCTGGGTGGGGACCAGGGAGGTGAAGCGGATCTTGTCCGTCAGTTCCAGCGCCGCGGCCGTGAAGGCCTCGGGAGTGAACCCGCCGGACATGTCCATGACCCATGGGCGGGTGCCGGCGAACAGGGAGCGGACCAGGACCTGGATCCCGGCGACGTACTGCACGGGCAACGCCAGCAGCCACTGCCCTTCGCCCTTGAGCGCCAGCGCCGTGGCCATGGAGGATGCGGCCAGCGACTCCACGGTCAGGACGGTAGCCTTGGGCGACCCGGTGGAACCGGAGGTGCGGACCACGGCCACGGCGTCGTCGCAGCCGGGCGTTTCGATGTGGCCCACCACCAGGGCGCCGTCCGCGCCGATGGAGAGTTCGACGGCGGGGCCCTCGCCGTGGAGGGCGGCCGCCAGGGCTTTCAGGGCCGGTTCAATGTTGAGGGGGCCGCTATTCAATGCCGTTCCTGCCTTAGAAGTAGTGCGGGAAGCTGGACCAGTCGGGGTCGCGTTTTTGCAGGAAGGCTTCCTTGCCCTCCACCGCCTCGTCGGTCATATACGCCAGCCGGGTGGCCTCGCCGGCGAACACCTGCTGGCCGGCCAGGCCGTCGTCGGCGAGGTTGAAGGCGAACTTCAGCATGCGGATGGCCTGGGGTGACTGCCGGGCGATGTCGGCGGCGTACTCGAGGGCCACCTCCTCGAGGCGCTCATGGTCCACGGCCTCGTTGACTGCGCCCATCCTGACCATGTCCTCCGCGGAATATTCACGGGCCAGGAAGAAGATCTCCCGGGCGGCCTTCTGCCCGATCTGCCGGGCCAGCAGCGCCGAGCCGTAGCCGGCGTCGAAGCTTCCTACCGTGGCGTCGGTCTGCTTGAACTTGCCGTGTTCGCGGGAGGCGATGGTGAGGTCGGAGACCACGTGCAGGGAGTGGCCGCCGCCGGCTGCCCAGCCGTTGACGACGGCGATGACCACCTTGGGCATGGTGCGCATGAGCCGCTGGACTTCCAGGATGTGGAGCCGGCCGGCGCGGGCGGGGTCGATGGTTTCCTGCGTCTCGCCGTCGGCATAGCGGTAGCCGTCCCGGCCCCGGATCCGCTGGTCGCCGCCGGAGCAGAACGAGTGGCCGCCGTCCTTGGGGGAGGGGCCGTTTCCGGTGAGCAGCACGGTGGCAACGTCCGGGGTCATGCGGGCATGGTCCATGGCCCGGTAGAGCTCATCCACCGTGCCGGGCCGGAACGCATTGCGGACCTCGGGCCGGTTGAAGGCGATCCGCACGGTGGGCAGGTCACGCACCCAGGCGCCGTCGGCGTCGCGCTCCACCTGGCGGTGGTAGGTCATGTCCTGGAAGTCCTCGAATCCGGACACCACCCGCCAGCGGGTGGGATCGAAGACGTCGGACACCGGGGCGGGGATTTGGTTGCTCACCGTCCAAGTCTAGTAATCGGGCTCAGCTGATGCAGAACTCGTTCCCCTCGGGGTCGGCCATGGTGTGCCAGGAATGCGGACCCTGGTTGGCCGTCCACAGGAAGGCGGCGCCCCTCGCTTCCAGCTCGCTGCGGACCTCGTCCTTGTCCCGGCCGGCCAGGTGCACGTCCCAGTGCACCCGGTTCTTGACCACTTTTTCGTCCTCACCGGTCTGGAACAGGAGGCGCCGGCTGGGTGCCTTCGCCTCGATTTCCTCCGGTGGGCGGATGGCGCACCCGTCCCGCCACACCAGGTTTCCCCGGTGCGTCATGGTCTGGTCCTCGGTGGCGAAGCCCTGGTCGATCATGGAGCGGATAAACGTGGCGTCCTGCGGCTCCACCGCCCACTGCAGGGTTTCGGCCCACCAGTCGGCAAGCTCGTGCGGCTTCTTGCAGTCGATGACAATCTGGATGTTCAGTCCCATCCACCCAAGGTACGGCGGCAGGTGCCCCGGCGATAGG
This sequence comes from Arthrobacter sp. RT-1, assembly GCF_003367205.1. Lineage (NCBI taxonomy): Bacteria > Bacillati > Actinomycetota > Actinomycetes > Micrococcales > Micrococcaceae > Arthrobacter > Arthrobacter sp. RT-1. The sequence goes on along the minus strand of NZ_QRGQ01000009.1, from coordinate 20,790 downwards.
GTGCGGACAACAACGGGGGCCCACGCCTCAGGGTGCCCTGGCCGAGCTTGCGAGGTTAGGAAGCAACGCGGAGTCACTTTTGGCCCTTAAGAACCCGGTTTTTGGGCGATACCTGACCCCGCGTTGGCTGTTTAGGCGGGCACTTGCTGGATCTGCTCGAAGAGTTCCGGCGGGATCGCGTAGATGAAGACGACGGCCAGCAGGTTCTTGGCGGCGTGGACGAAATAGGAGAACATCAGGTTCCTGCCGGTCCAGACGTAGACGAACACCAGCGTTGCACCCATGGCAAGGTACGGCAGCAGGGCGGTGAGCGTGATGGCTTCCTGTCCCGCGATGTGGATACTTGCGAACAGGACGACGGACAGGGCGCAGCACACCCAGATGTTGATGCGCCGGCTGAGCTTGCCGATGAGCAGGTGCCGGAAGATGTACTCCTCCACGAATGGGCCAACAATCACCACCACCGGCACCATCAGCCAGGCCGGGACCTGCTGCATCAGTTGCTGCAGTCCCGCCTGGTTTTCCGACGTCTGCACCTCGCCGCCGATCGCCACCACGATCGCCGTCAGGATCAGCATGGCCACCACCGCTGCGGGCACCATCATTACCGTGAACCACGGCCGGGTGGCGAGGACCTTCAGGTCCCGGGCCATGACCCGGCGCGCGGCGAGCAGCGCCAGGATGCCCACCGAGCCGTAGAAAAGCAGGTTCACGGCGTAGGACGCAGCCGCCGGACTCGGGGCCACCTGCCGCAGGAAGGGTGCCAGGAGGTTCCCGGCCACGGTGAAGAACCCGGCGATCGCCACGTACATCGCCAGCGTGGCGAAATCCAGGGGCGAGAAGCGGTACAGCTGTGGCTGCGGTGCGGGCGGTATGCGGTGGACGGTGGCCATACTTCAGCCTAGCCTCCCAACCAGGTAGCGCTAACTGTCGTTATGGGGCCTCATAACGACAGTTAGCGCGACCTGGTTGGGCGGACGGGTCCCGTGGCGGGATGGCGCCGGGTGTTCCGGGGAACGTTGGTCAAGAAAACGTGCTTCGCCTAGAATATTCGGTATGCCTAAATCTATGTTTCGGTGCGCCAAAGTAGCCGCCCGGACCAGCGCCGCGCGGACGGTGCGCTTCCGCGCCGCAGCCGTTGCCGCCGTCGTGCTTTCCCTCCTCCTGACCGCCTGCGGAGGCGGGGCTGAGGGCAACGGCGATGATGGTAAGAAGGTAGTCCTGACCACCTTCACGGTATTGGCCGACGTCGCCCGGAACGTTGCGGGGGACAAGCTCAGCGTGGAGTCCATCACCAAGGCCGGCGCCGAGATCCACGGCTACGAACCCACTCCGGGAGACATCCGGAAGGCGTCCAAGGCGGACCTGATCCTGGACAACGGCCTGAACCTGGAAGCGTGGTTTGGCCAGTTCGTGGAGGGCCTGGATGTGCCTCATGCCGTGGTCAGCGAGGGCGTGGAGCCCATGTCCATCAGCGAGGACGCCTACCAGGGCAAACCCAACCCGCACGCCTGGATGTCGCCGCTGAACGTCAAGGTGTACGTGGACAACATGGTGAGGGCGTTCTCCGACCTGGATCCGGACAATGCCGAAACCTTCAAGGCCAACGGCGAGGCCTACAAGGCCGAGCTGCAGGCCGTGCAGGACCAGATGACGTCCAGCCTTGCCGGTGTTCCGGAAAACCAGCGGGCCCTGGTCACCTGCGAAGGGGCCTTCTCCTACCTGGCCCGAGACGCCGGGCTGAACGAGCTCTACATATGGGCAGTCAATGCCGAGCAGCAGGCCACGCCCCAGCAGATCACCCGCGCCATCGAGTACGTCAAGGCGAACAACGTCCCGGCGGTCTTCTGCGAATCCACCGTCTCCGACGCCCCCATGCAGCAGGTGGTGGGCGCCACCGGTACAAAATTCGGCGGCACGCTCTACGTGGACTCGCTCTCCGAAGCCGACGGTCCGGTTCCCACCTACCTGGACCTGATCCGGCACGACGCGGAGGTCATCACCAAGGCGCTGACCGGAGCGGGGTCATGACCACCCCGGCCATCCTGGTGGACAACGTCACCGTCCACTACGGCGAGGTGATGGCACTGGATGGCGCGTCCCTCACCCTGGACCCCGCGCGGATCTGCGGCCTGGTGGGCATGAACGGCTCCGGCAAGTCCACCCTGTTTAAGGTGATCATGGGGATGATCAAGCCCGACGCCGGCACCGTCCGCATCAACGGACAGTCACCTTCGCGGACGCGGAGGGAAGGCGGCATCGGCTATGTGCCGCAAAGCGAGGACGTGGACTGGCAGTTCCCGCTCTCCGTCCGCGACGTGGTGATGATGGGCAGGTACGGCCACCAGGGTTTCACCCGCCGCGCCTCCAAGGCGGACCGCGCAGCCGTGGAGGAAGCACTGGACCGGGTGGAGCTCGGAGGTTATGCCGGGCGGCAGATTGGCCAGCTGTCCGGCGGCCAGAAGAAGCGCGCCTTCGTGGCCCGGGGAATCGCCCAGGGCGCCACCACCATGCTCCTGGACGAACCCTTCGCAGGCGTGGACAAAAGATCCGAGGCCACCATCACCCGGCTCCTCCGTGAGCTCGCGGGAGACGGTTGCACCATCCTGGTCTCCACCCACGACCTGCACGCCCTGCCGCAGCTCTGCGACGAAGCCGTGCTCCTGATGCACAAGGTCCTGATGCACGGGCCCCCGGAGTTGGTGCTGCAGCCGGAAAACCTTGCGATGGCCTTCGGCCTGGACGTGCTGAACCGGGACACCACAAGCAGCCAAACGAAACCTCATCCCGGCCCCCAAACCCGCGACGGCCAAACCCGCGACGGCCTGCCCGCCAACGGCGGAAGGCGGGCCGTCTGATGGAACTCCTCTTCGAGCCCCTGACCTACGACTTCATGGTGCGCGCCATCGTCACCACCGCGCTCGCCGCCGTCGTCTGTGCCGTGCTGAGCTGCTGGCTCGTCCTGATCGGCTGGTCCCTCATGGGTGACGCCGTCTCGCACGCGGTGCTTCCCGGCGTCGTACTGGCGTACATCGTGGGCGCCCCGTTCGCCCTGGGGGCCCTGGTGTTTGCCCTGGTTGCGGTGACCCTGATCGGGGTGGTCCGGAACACCAGCAGGGTCAAGGAGGACGCCGCCATCGGCATCGTGTTCTCCTCGCTGTTCGCGCTCGGCCTGGTACTGATCTCGGTCACGCCCAGCCAGACGGACCTCAACCACATTATCTTCGGCAACCTGCTGGGCGTCAGCGTCCCGGACCTCATCCAGGTGCTGGTCCTGGGCGTGGTGGCGTTCGCCGTCCTGATCCTGAAGCGGCGGGACCTCACCCTGTACGCCTTCGACCCCACGCACGCGCACGCCATCGGGCTCTCCCCGAAACGGCTCGGGGCTCTGCTGCTCGGCCTGCTCGCCCTGACATCGGTGGTGGCGCTGCAGACCGTGGGCGTGGTGCTGGTGGTGGCCATGCTTATCATTCCCGGCGCCACGGCCTACCTGCTGACGGACCGGTTCTCCCGGATGCTGGTCATCGCCCCCACGGTGTCGGCCGTGTGCTCCATCGCCGGCATCTACATCAGCTACTACCTGGACACGGCGTCGGGTGCCATGGTGGTGCTGACGCAGGGTGTGGTGTTCGCGCTCGTCTACCTGTTCAGCCCGCGGCAGGGCCTGATCGGGACCCGCATGGCCAAGGCCCGGCGGAGACGCGCTGTCGCAGCGGCTTAGCCGCCCCGTCTGATAGCCGCCGATTCGACGGTTCCCCGCGCACTCGATATTGCCCGCCGTCGACCTTGCAGGGAACCGTCTAAGCGGCCACCCCCGAAAACGGTGAGGTTTGCGTTAAGGGATCTTTACCGGGGAACCGGCGCGCGGAAACATCGGCGGCGCAGGATGGGCTGTGCCAGTTGTTTGCCGGCCGAAAGGACTCCGCCCCGTGCTGACCAAGAACCTTTTCCTGCAGGGCATCTACCATTTCCAGGGCGTGGGGATGGAAAAGCCCGTGCCCATCCACAGTGAGCTCTCGCATTACGTCCCGGACGGCGTCATCAACCAGACGCTCTACTTCCGCGGCGGCAACTCCAGCGCCGAGCTGATCGCCGTGGTGCTCCTGCGCAACGGCGTCCCCATGCGGTACTTTCCCATCGGCGCCAAGAGCGAGGTGCACGTTCCGCTCCGGGTGGTGGAGGACATCGAGGGCGGCTCCGTCATCGAGCTGTATGTGGCGGCGCCGGAAGGTGTCCATGGTTCCGTGGTGATCGACCTGGGCATGGTGGAACACTGATGACCAGCGTCCTGGACACGCCCCGGGCCCGGAAAACCGGCAGGGACCCGCGCCGGCGCCTCGTGGTCATCGGCAACGGGATGGCAGGAGCCCGGACGGTGGAGGAGATCCTGGCCCGGGGCGGCGCGGATCAGTTCAGCATCACCATGTTCGGCGACGAGCCCTACGGAAACTACAACCGGATCATGCTCAGCCACGTCCTCTCCGGAGAGGAGTCCGACGCCGACATTTTCCTCAACTCCCTTCCCTGGTACCGGGACAACGGCATCGACCTGCACGCCGGGGTGCGGGTGGAGCGGATCGACCGCTTTACCAAGCACGTCTTTTCCAGCGACGGCCGGGTGACGCCATATGACACCCTCATCATCGCCACGGGCAGCCGCTCGCACATGCCGCCCATGGACGGGCTGCACACGCCCGCCGGGTCGGTGAAACCCGGGGTGTTCGGGTTCCGCACCATCGACGACACCCGGAAAATGGTGGCCCACGCGAAGGAGGAGCACCACCGCCGGGCCGTGGTGATCGGCGGCGGACTGCTGGGGCTTGAGGCCGCGTACGGCCTCCGCAGCCACGGGATCGAGGTGGAGGTGGTCCATTCCGGCGGGCACCTGATGAGTGCGCAGATGGGACCCGACGGCGGCGCGGTGCTCCGCAGGAGCGTGGAGGCACTTGGGATCGGGGTGCACACGGGCAGCCGCACCACGGCCGTGCTGGGAACCGACAGGGTGACCGGGGTGCGCCTCCGGGACAAGCCCGACATCAACTGCGACATGGTGGTGGTGGCCGCCGGAATCCGCCCCAACGTGGACCTGGCGGTGCTCAGCGGGCTGCCCGTGGAACGCGCCATCGTGGTGGACGACCAGCTCCGGGTCCAGGACGAGGACGACATCTACGCGGTGGGGGAGTGCGTCCAGCACCGTGGCGAGGTGTACGGGCTGGTGGCCCCGCTCTGGGAACAGGCCGTGGTGCTGGCGAACCACGTCACCGGTGCCGACACCAGTGCCGCGTACCTCGGTTCCCGGACAGCCACGAAGCTGAAGGTGGCCGGCGTGGAAGTGGCCTCCATGGGCCTGCACGGGCCCGAACTGGACACCGACGAACATATCGTTTTCTCCGAGCCCAGCCGCGGCGTCTTCAAATCCATCGTGGTCCGCGACAACAAAATGGTGGGCGCCACGCTCCTGGGCGACAGCCGCAAGGTGGCCTACCTCACCCAGGCCTTCGACCGGGGGCTGCCGCTGCCGGAGGAACGGCTCAGCCTGATGTTCGACCTCGGCACCCCCGGGGAAGACGTGGGAGTGGCAGAGCTCGACGACGACGCGCAGGTCTGCAACTGCAACGGCGTCAGTAAGAAGGCGCTCGCCGGAGCCGTACGGGGCGGGTGCACCACAGTCGCCGGAGCGATGGACGCCACCCGTGCCGGCAAGGGCTGTGGCTCGTGCAAGCTGCTGGTGCAGCAGGTGGTGGAATGGGCGGCCGGTGGTGCCGTGGAGGAAGACCCGGCCGCCAGCTACTACGTCCCGGGAATCCCGCTGGACAAGCCGATGCTGATGGCCGAAATCCGGAAACGCGGGCTGCGCTCGGTCTCCCAGGTGTTCCAGGCCCTGGCTCCCGGCAGCGCGGAGGACGCAAAATCCAAGATGGGGCTGGCGTCCCTGCTGAAGATGATGCTCGCGGACCAGTACATCGACGAACGCGACGCCCGGTTCATCAACGACCGGGTGCACGCCAACATCCAGCGTGACGGCACGTTCTCCGTGGTGCCGCAGATGAAGGGCGGAGTGACGAGCGTCCAGCAGCTCCGCCGGATTGCTGACGTGGCCGAGAAGCACAAGGTTCCGCTGATCAAGCTGACCGGCGGGCAGCGGATCGACCTGCTGGGAATCCGGAAGGAAGACCTGCCGCAGGTGTGGGCGGACCTGGACATGCCCTCCGGCTACGCGTACGGCAAGAGCTTCCGTACCGTCAAAACCTGCGTGGGCCAGGACTTCTGCCGTTACGGCACAGGGGATTCCACAAAGCTCGGCATCGAGATCGAGTCCCGCTTCCAGGGCCTGGAGTCACCGGCCAAACTGAAGCTGGCGGTGTCCGGCTGCCCGCGGAACTGCGCCGAATCCCTGGTCAAGGACGTGGGCGTGGTGGCCGTGGAGGGCGGCCGCTGGGAAATCTACGTAGGGGGAGCGGCCGGAGCCCACATCCGCAAGGGGGACCTGCTGGCCACCGTGGACAGCCCGGAAGAGGTCCAGGTCCTTACCGGACGGTTCATGCAGTACTACCGCGAGCGCGCCAACTGGCTGGAGCGGACGTACGCGTTCGTGCCGCGGGTGGGGATCGAGCACCTTCGGGCCGTGATCGTGGAGGATGCGGAAGGCCTTGCAGCCGGACTGGACGCCGCCATGCAGGCCTCGGTGGACGGCTACGTGGACCCGTGGCGGGAGCGCGATGACCCGCTGACGCCCGGCCAGTTCCGCACCTCGCTGCCGCTGACGGTCCTGCCGCAGGTGCCGGTCCGATGAGCGGAATGATGAGCGGCATGGGCAGCGTCCGGTCGCACAACCTGGGCCCGGCTGACCAGATCCCGCCGGGGGAGGGGCGGGCCTTCGCCGTCGACGGGAAACAGGTGGCCGTCTTCCGGCTGCGGGACGGGTCCCTGCGGGCAGTGTCTGCGGTCTGCCCGCACCGCGGGGGACCACTCGCGGACGGCACCATCGACCAGCATGTGGTGATCTGCCCGCTGCACCAGCACGCCTTCGACCTTCTCAGCGGGTGCTCAACCACCGGGACGGAACCGCTGGCCACCTACCGAGTGAGCCTGGATGGCGAGCAGAATCTGGTGCTGGAGACGGGGGCCGTGTAGTGCACGTCACGTAGCACCCCCTCACGTCTTGTAGGATGGACGAGCCGCGCGAAGCTTCGGCTGTACGGAGAATTACGCTCACAAACGGTTGCCCCGGAAGAGAATGACCGAATTTTGTGAGCTAAATCATCCGTATCCCGGATGCGGCCAACCCCCAACCCACAAGGAACCGTTGTGCCTCAAAGTACCCCCACAGATCTCCAGAACAGCACGGCACCATCCACCGCCGTCGCCGACTCCTCCCTCAGCGCCGAGGGCTACAGCAAGACGCTGGGCAGGCGCCATGTCACCATGATCGCCATGGGTGGCGCCATCGGCGTCGGCCTCTTCATGGGAGCCGGCGGCCGCCTTGCCTCCACCGGCCCGGCCCTGATTTTCTCCTACGCCATTGCCGGCGTCATCGCCTACCTCCTCATGCGGGCCCTGGGCGAACTCATCATGTACCGCCAGACCTCCGGCTCCTTCGTCAGCTACGCCGGCGAAATGTTCGGCAAGAAGGGCGCCTTCCTGTCCGGCTGGATGTACTTCATCAACTGGGGCATGACCGGCATCGCCGAACTCATCGCGATCGGCCTGTACTTCCAGTTCTTCTTCCCCAACGTCCCCGTGGAAGCCTCCGCCATCGCCGCGCTGGCGCTCCTGGTGGCAGTGAACCTGCTGAGCGTCAAGGCGTTCGGTGAATTCGAGTTCTGGGCCTCCTGCCTCAAGGTGGGCGCCATCCTCATCTTCCTGGCCGTGGGCACGTTCATGGTCATCACCAACGCCCAGGTGGGCGACGGCAACGCATCGGTGGCGAACCTGTTCGCCGCGGAAGGCGGCATGTTCCCCAAGGGCGCCCTGGTGATGGTCCTGGTCCTCAACGCCGTGATCTTCGCCTACAACGGCATCGAACTGGTGGGCATCACCGCCGGTGAGATGCAGAACCCGGAACGCGAAGTGCCCAAGGCGATCCGCGCCGTCGTCCTCCGCATCGTGGTGTTCTACGTTGGTTCGGTCACCCTGCTGGCCATGCTGCTGCCGTCCGACCAGTACGTGGCGGGAACCTCGCCGTTCGTCACCGTGTTCGGCCAGATGGGCCTGGCCTGGGTGGGCGACGTGATGAACATGATCGTTATCACCGCCGCCCTGTCCTCCTGCAACTCCGGCCTGTATTCGATCGGCCGCGTGTTCCGCACCATGGCCAACAACGGCCACGCACCCCAGTGGCTCACCCGCATGTCCAAGCGGCACGTCCCGTACGCGGCCATCCTCGCCATCGCAGCCTTCTACCTGGTGGGCATCCTGCTCAACATCTGGCTGGGCGGCTCCCACGCGTTCGACCTGGCGCTCAACACGGCCTCCATCGGCGTGATCTTCACGTGGGGTGCCATCTTCGCCAGCCAGATCGCGCTGCGCCACCGCAAGGGCGTCACCTCCAGCCTGCCGATGCCCGGTTCGCCGTGGACCAGCTGGGCGGGACTGATCGGGCTGCTGGCCATCACCGTGCTGATCGGTTTCGACACCATGACCAGCAAGAGCGGCGAGGTGTTCTACCTGGGCCTGTGGACCCTGGCCACCATCCCGTTCTTCGCCGTGGTCCTGTGGCTGGGCTGGCAGAAGGTCAAGAACAACGAGCCGAAGAACGTGCTCTACAGCTAGGCTCCTTGCCCGTACGACGGCGGCGGGTCACCCTCGAGGGGGCGGCCCGCCGTTGGCGTTTCCTCCTGTGCGTTCCTGCCCACTTAGTCGCCGCGGCACTGGCCCGAGGAGGCTGGTGTCGCGGCTGCGCCTGGCATGCACCGGTAGTAACCGGGCAGGAACGCACAAAGTTCCGGTGCCTGCTGCTTCGCATGCTTGGCGGCGCGACGACACCGGGGCAGACTGGGGCATGTGACCGAACCCTGGGTGCTCCATGTGGACCTTGACCAGTTCATTGCGGCCGTCGAGGTGCTCCGGCGGCCGGAGCTCGCGGGCAAAGCGGTGATCGTTGGCGGCCGCGGCGATCCCACCGAGCGGGCGGTTGTGTCCACGGCGTCCTATGAAGCCAGGGCGTACGGCGTCGGCTCGGGAATGCCGCTGCGCATCGCCGCGCGGAAAGTGCCCGACGCCGTCATCCTGCCCGTCGACCAGGACGCCTACCTCGCTGCATCCGAACAGGTCATGGCGGTGCTGCGCTCGCAGCCGGGCGCCACGGTCCAGGTGCTCGGCTGGGATGAAGCGTTCATTGGCGTGCAGGCGGCGGATCCGGAGGCCTACGCCCGGCAACTGCAGCAGGCCGTACTCGAGGAGACCCGGCTGCACTGCAGCGTTGGCATCGGTGACACCCTGGTCCGCGCCAAGGTAGCCACCACGTTCGGCAAGCCTGCCGGTGTCTTCCGGCTTACTGACGACAACTGGCTGGACGTCATGGGGAGCAGGCCGACCATCGAGCTGTGGGGCGTGGGAACCAAGGTGTCGCGGCGCCTGGTCACGCTCGGCATCAAGACTGTTGCCCAGCTTGCGGCGTCCAATCCTGATGACCTGGTTCCCGAGTTCGGCCCGAAAATGGGTCCCTGGTACGCGCAGCTCGGACGGGGCGACGGCTCGCGGACAGTCGATGACACGCCCTGGGTGGCGCGCGGGCACAGCCGGGAAACCACCTTCCAGCACGATCTGACGGAGCCCGGGCAGATTGACGACGCCGTCCGGGAGTTGGCAGCGCACGTTTTGGACGATGTCGCGGGCGAGGGCCGGCCGGTCATCGGTCTGACGCTCAAGGTCCGCTACGCCCCGTTCATCACCAAGACGTACGCCCGGAAGATCCCCGAGACGTCGGATCCCGCGGAGGTGCTGGCCCGTGCCCTCGACCTGGTGGCGAAAATCGAGCCGGACCGGCCCATCCGGCTCCTGGGGTTGCGGGCAGAAATGACCATGCCCGCAGACTCCCGGGAAGGGCATACCCCCACCCGCAGCGGATGGTGAAGTGGCTGGATACCAGAATGGCGGCGGATCCCGTGGGATCCACCGCCATTTCTGACTGCTGCAGCACGCCGTTCGCTGCGGCTGCATCAGGAAGGACTAGTCGCGCTTGAACTCGTCCTTGACACTTTCGCCGACCTTCTTGGCGTCTGCCTTGACCTGGTCGGTCTGGCCTTCTGCCTTCAGGCGGTCGTTGTCGGTTGCGTTGCCCGCAGCTTCCTTGGCCTTGCCGCCCATATCTTCTGCTGCGTTACTGATCTTGTCTCCGAGGCCCATGGTGGTGGCTTCCTTTCGTTTCCGTTGATCAAACAATGCCTTTTCACCCTAACACGAAGCTTGCTTACTATTTCAAGTCCAACTGATCCGGCAGGTGGGGCTGGCGGTTGGCGGGCGGGCGCCTGTTGAATGTCGTTGCCCGCGGCTAGGCTCGAATTCATGGAGAACAGCACAAGCCTCACCCAGCACGTCCAGGCTCCGCCCGAAAAGGTCTGGTCCGTGATCACCGACATCCCCGGTTCGGCCGCAACATTGTCCGGTGTGCAGGCGGTGCAGCTCCTCACGGACGGCCCGTACGGGGAGGGCACGCGGTGGAAGGAGACCCGGAAAATGCTGGGCCGGTCTGAGACCGTGGAGATGTGGGTTGCCCAGGCTGACCCGCCGCTGAGCACCACAGTGAAGGCAGTCCAGGGCGGCGCGGATTACAGTACGCGCTTCAGCCTTGCCCCGCGCGGCGACGGAACCGATCTGACCCTCGCGTTCGGGGCTGAGGTTACTAAACCCAACGCCGCGAGCCGCATCATGATGGCGCTTTTCGGAAAGTTGAGCCTGGCGGCCACGCGCAAAGCACTCGCGAAGGACCTTTCGGAAATCGCTGCCAAAGCGGAATCGCTGTAGTGGCGGGCGCGCGGGCGGGGACGGGGAAAAGTGCCGGCCTGAAAGTGGCCGCGCCCCGGCTTTCGCCGGTGGTGCTGGAGGACTTGGCGGACCGGCCGGCTGCGGACTTCGAGCGTGGTGGAAAGTACGACGGCGGGCGGTACAGCCGTGCGGCCGCCGACGGTTTGGAGTTGAGCGGCGCAGATTTTGCCGAGTGTGAGTTTGCGGGTGTGTCCTTCAATGACACCCAACTGCGCGGGGCAGGTTTCCGCGACTGCATCCTGGGTGAGCTGTATGCCCCGGTTTTTCGGGCAGCGAGGACCACGTGGCGGGACGTGGAATTCCGCAATCCCCGGCTGGGGTCTGCCGAACTTTACGAGAGCGGCTGGCAGTCTGTCCGGATCGACGGCGGCAAGCTCGACTTCCTCAACCTTCGAGGAGCCAAGCTGACAGACGTCCTGATCAGCGACTGCATCATCAATGAACTGGACCTCGGCTCGGCCGCCGGAACGCGGGTAGCACTGAAGAACTGCGCCATCGGCACGCTGGACCTGAACGGAGCCAAGCTCAAGGATTTCGACGTCCGCGGCACCGACTTCCGCACCATCAGCGGACTCGGCAGCATGGCCGGGATCGTCATTGACGACTACCAGCTGGGCCTCCTGGCACCCCTGCTCGCGGCGCACCTTGGCGTGACGGTCCTGTAACCGGCTTCGCTCGGAGGTACGCATCCTCAGCCCTGCCGTGTACTATTTACAGAACGAACGGTCGGTAAGTGGAGGAATCCGCTGCGCAGGGCGCCGATGACAGTGCTGTTTATCGCGTGAAGGGTGTTTCCATGGCTGCAACCGCAGGTCCGCAGGCTTTCCTTGTTGGCGGGGTCCGAACGCCGGTGGGCAAATACGGCGGCGCGCTGTCGTCGGTCCGCCCCGACGACCTTGCCGCCCTGGTGGTCCGGGAGGCAGTGCACCGTGCGGGCCTTGATCCGGACAGCATCGATGAAGTCATCCTGGGCAACGCCAACGGTGCCGGCGAAGAGAACCGCAACGTGGCACGCATGGCCACCCTGCTGGCCGGGCTGCCGCTCCACATCCCCGGCATCACCGTCAACAGGCTGTGCGCCTCCGGCCTCAGCGCCATCATCCAGGCCAGCCACATGATCAAAGCCGGCGCCGCGGACATCGTGATCGCCGGCGGCGTGGAATCCATGAGCCGTGCCCCCTGGGTGCAGGAAAAGCCCACCAGCGCCTTCGCCAAGCCCGGCCATATTTTCGACACCTCCATCGGCTGGCGCTTCACCAATCCCCGGTTCCAGCACGGCGGGCTGTCGCGCGACGGCAAGATGACGTACTCCATGCCGGAGACCGCGGAGGAAGTGGCCCGCGTGGACAGCATCTCCCGGGAGGACGCCGACGCTTTCGCCGTCCGCTCCCATGAACGTTCCCTGGCGGCTATTGAAGCAGGCCGGTTCAAGGACGAGATCGTGCCCGTGACCGTCAAGGGCCGCAAGTCGGAAACCGTAGTGGATACCGACGAGGGCCCACGGCCCGGGACCACCATGGACGTCCTCGCCGGGCTGAAGCCGGTGGCGCACGGCGGGTCTGTGGTGACCGCCGGGAATTCCTCGTCCCTCAATGACGGCGCGTCAGCCATCATCGTCGCGTCCGAAGCGGCCATTGAGCGGCTCGGCCTGGCACCCCGCGCGCGCATCATTGACGGCGCGTCGGCCGGTTGCGAACCGGAAATCATGGGCATCGGTCCGGTGCCCGCCACCCAGAAAGTCCTCAAGCGGAGCGGACTCAGCGTAGGCGACCTTGCCGCCGTCGAACTCAACGAAGCCTTTGCCACTCAGTCTTTGGCGTGCATCCGCCGGCTTGGACTGGAACCGGACATTGTTAACCTCGACGGCGGCGCCATCGCCCTCGGGCACCCACTCGGTTCCAGCGGGGCACGGATCGCCATCACCCTGCTGGGCCGCATGGAGCGCGAGGACGCCAAGGTGGGCCTCGCCACCATGTGCATCGGCGTGGGCCAGGGCACTGCAATGCTGCTGGAGAAAGTCTGATGCCGGGCGCCGTGGACCTGGCGGCGGAGAAGTTCCACGCCCTCCTGGTGGAGGAACGCGGCGACCGCGTGGTGGTGCTGCTCAACCGGCCCGAGGTGCGCAACGCGATCGACCAGCAGATGGTGGATGAACTGCATACCGTCTGCGCCGCCCTGGAACAGAACCCCAAGGTGCTGATCCTGGCGGGCGTCGACGGCGTTTTCGCCTCCGGTGCCGACATCGCCCAGCTGCGCGAGCGGCGCAGGGATGACGCCCTCCATGGCATCAACTCCACCATCTTCGTGCGGATCGCCAAACTGCCCATGCCGGTGATCGCGGCCCTGGACGGCTACTGCCTGGGCGGCGGAGCGGAACTCGCGTACGCCGCGGATTTCCGGATCGGCACGCCCGATGTCCGCATCGGCAACCCGGAAACCGGGCTTGGCATTCTCGCGGCCGCCGGTGCCAGCTGGCGGCTCAAGGAACTGGTGGGGGAACCGGTGGCCAAACAGATCCTGCTGGCCGGGCGGGTACTTGGCGCCGACGAAGCGCTGGCGGTCAACCTCATCACCGAAATCCATGACGCGGCCGGCCTCCTGGACGCAGCACACAGCCTGGCGGACCGCATTGGCCGGCAGGACCCGCTGGCTGTCCGGATCACCAAGTCCGTTTTCCATGCCCCGGCGGAGGCCCATCCCCTGATCGACCAGCTGGCCCAGGGCATCCTCTTTGAGTCACAGGCCAAGTTCGACCGGATGCAGAAATTCCTGGACAAAAAAGCCGACAAGACGCCCGGAAAGAAGAACTGATGAACAACTCCTTCCCTCCTTCCGGCCTGCCCGCAGCTTCCGGATTGCCCGCAGCGGTGGGCGTCCTGGGCGGCGGCCGCATGGGTGCCGGTATCGCCCACGCCTTCCTGGTTAAGGGCGCCGACGTGATGGTCATCGAGCGCGACGAACAGTCCGCCGAAGCCGCGCGTGAACGGGTTGAATCGGCGGCTGTGAAGAGCATTGAGCGCGGCGTGGTGGATGCCAATCTGGATGAGATGGTCTCGCGGCTGACAGTGGGCGTGGATTATGACGCCTTTGCCGGACGCCAGCTCGTGGTCGAGGCCGTGCCGGAGGACTGGGACCTCAAAGTAACTGCGCTGCGCGGCATCGAGGAGCGGCTGGCTGAAGACGCGTACCTGGCGTCCAACACGTCATCACTGTCCGTTAATGGCCTGGCCCGGGAGCTGAAGCGGCCGGAGAACTTCCTGGGCCTGCATTTCTTCAACCCGGTGCCGGCGTCCACGCTCATCGAAGTGGTGCTCGGCGAACGGACATCCCCCGCGCTCGCCACCGCGGCAAAGGGGTGGGTTGAGGCACTTGGCAAGACCGCCGTCGTCGTTAATGACGCCCCCGGATTCGCCTCCTCACGGCTCGGCGTGGCCATCGCCCTCGAGGCGATGCGCATGGTGGAGGAGGGCGTGGCGTCTGCGGAGGACATCGATGCCGCTATGGTCCTGGGCTACAAGCACCCCACCGGGCCGCTCAAGACCACCGACATTGTGGGGCTGGACGTACGGCTGGGGATCGCTGAATACCTGCACTCCACCCTGGGGGAGCGCTTCGCCCCGCCGCAGATCCTCAAGGACAAGGTGGCCCGGGGCGAGCTGGGCCGCAAGACCGGCAAGGGCTTTTTTGACTGGCCCAGCTAGGCTTTCCGCTGCCGAGGCCTGACCCTCGGCCGCACAATGTCAGACCCCACTGTCATAGTTTTCTTATGGCGGGCAGGGCGGCATTGGAAGCGTTGGAGGTCCTTGAGGCGTCCCTTGCTGAGCTGGGTGCTGTGCTCCGTGGGACCGGTGAGGGTTTTGATCCGTTGCGGGAGCAGGCGGATCGGAGCCTGGACGGGCTCGCCGGGGTCGCCCGGCTTGAGGCCGGGACAGCTGCGTTGAAGGTGCATCTGGCTGCAGGGTATGCAGAGGCTGCCAAGGCTGTGGCGTCACGGGCGATGGTGCCGTGCGGGGCGATGGCGCAGGAAGCGTCGATGGTCGCGGAGGTCGCGGGTGTGTTGACTATTGGTGCGCGGGCTGCCGGTGTGCTGCTGGAGCAGTCGCAGGTGCTGGCCAATGTTTTGCCGTTGACCCTGGCGGGGTTGCAGGACGGGAGCCTGTCGTGGGCTCACGCGAAGGCCATGGTGGAGGAAACCGCCACCCTGGATCGGGCCGGCGCCGCCGCGCTGGAGGCGCATTTCCTGGACCCGGACGCACCCAGTCCGGCCACCGCGCCGGCGCCCGGTGAGTTGGTGCCGCACCGGTTCCGGCACAAGGCCCGGACCTGGCGGGAACGCCACCACCCCGAATCCCTTGAGAAGCGCACGCCAGGAGTGTCGCGGAGCGGCGCGTGGAACACCGTCCTGACCAGGACGGAATGGCCTGGTTCCACGCCTACCTCCCTGCCGACACCGCGTCGGCGATGTGGAACCGCACCACCGCCCTCGCCCGGGGGTTGCAGGGCCCGGACGAGTTCCGCACCCTGCCCCAGCTCTGCGCCGACATCTTCGCCGCCGCCGTCCTCAGCAACGGACAGGACAGGCAGAACGGGCAGAGCCCCGGCCGTACGGTTGCGGAGGTCCGCACCCCGCACGCGGAGGTCCTGGTTACGGTGCCCGTGTTCTCGCTCATGGGTCTGACGGATGAACCGGCGATGCTCGACGGGCACGGCCCGATCCCGGCGTCGATGGCGCGGAAGTTGGTGGCGGACGGGGCTGGCTCGTTCTACCGGGTGCTGGTGGATCCGCGGGACGGGGCGCCGCTGGAGATCGGCCGCACCAGCTACCGGGTTACGAAGGCTATCCGCCGCTGGTTGCGGATGCGGGACGGGAAGTGCCCCTTTCCCGGCTGCAGCAACAACTCCCTGGACAACGAGGCGGACCACCTTTTGGCGTGGCATCACGGCGGGACCACCGGAATATCCAACCTGGGTCAGCCCTGCCGCAAACACCACCGCCTCAGGCACACCAGCGGCTGGACACCCACCCCGGCCACGAAACACGAACCACCCGGCTGGATCTCACCCTCAGGCCGAAGATACAAAAGCGAACACCAGGACTGGGAACCACCACACTGGCCGGAAACGCTGCGTGATGCCGTGGGCGGCTACCCGGACTTGGTGCACCTTGGGCTGTCCCCGGGAGAAGACGCCTTGGAACAAATCCTGTACTCCCGCGGCTGAGCAGTTTCTAGTCGAAGAAGCCCACGATGTAACCGATGAAGTACAGGAGGAAGAGCAGCACACCGGCTCCGATGGCACCGATCCAGAAGACCTGCTGGGCCTTCCCCGATCCCGGCTGCCTGGGCTCCCGGGTGCCTGCCACCGAACCTTCACCTGGAGGAGTTTCGCCGGGAGGGACTCCGCCGCCCGGTTCCAGGCCTGTGATCTTGTCGTCCTCCGGATCCGGGTTGGTTCCTGACACGTCAACTCCCTTGCTCGTCGTCCTGGTGCTGCCCCCAGCGTAACCGGCCCTGATTACGGGGCCTAGGCTGGTGCAGTGACTTTCCTTGAACCCCTTACCCTGACCGGGCGCCATGTAATCCTCGAGCCTCTGGCCGCCGGACACCACGACGGCCTGGTCGAGGCCGCCAAGGACGGCGAACTGTGGAAGCTTTGGTACACGTCCGTTCCAGCGCCGGAAGAGATGGCTGCCGAAATCCGGCGGCGGCTCGCGCTGCAGGAGGAGGGCTCCATGCTGCCGTTTACTACGAGGCTGATCGACCCGGCCACCGGCGGCCCGGGCAGGATCATCGGCATGACCACCTACATGAACATCGACGCCGGCACGCCCCGGGTGGAAATCGGCTCCACCTGGAACGCCGCGTCCGTGCAAGGGACCGGGACCAACCCGGATTCCAAGCTTCTGCTGCTGCGGCACGCGTTTGAAACCATCGGCTGCCCGGCGGTCGAGTTCCGCACGCACTGGCTCAACCACCAGTCACGGGAGGCCATCGCCCGGCTTGGGGCAAAGCAGGACGGCGTCCTGCGCAACCACTCCCGAACCCGCGACGGACTCCTGCGTGACACCGTCGTGTTCTCCATCCTCGAGCACGAGTGGCCAATGGTCCGCGCCGGGCTGGAGTACCGGCTGGCCCGGCGCGGGTAACGGCGTTAGTTATAGAAGCCCTCGCTGTAGATCGCGGTGAAGTACGTCTCGTAGCCCTCCGCGTTAGGGTGGAAATTCTCGGGACTTAGCGGCTTGGTGAGGTCCAGGTTGATCCATGGGTCCCCCGTGGCCGAGTTGACGCCGTGGCCGGCGAAATCGTCGGCGACGTCGACGTACTCAGCTTTGGTGGCTAATGCGGCGGCCTCGATGGTGGCGTTCAGGCTGTCCGCCAGGTCGGTGGCCTGGTAGATGAACAGCGACAGCGCATCGGTTGCTCCCGGGGGAATCGGATCGAAGAGGTAGGGATAGCCAGTCACCACAATGTCTGCGTTTGGCGCGGCGTCCTGTACTGCTTTGATCATTGCGACCAGGTCGTCATACAGAGGCCCACTGAGCTGCGCCTCGGCGTAGGCAGTGGCAGCTGCACACGCCTCTGCTGCGCGCGTATCGCCAAAGGCGAGCGCGCCGCAATAGGTGACGATGCTCCCAAAACCAATATTGTTGCCGCCAGCCGTAATCGTGACGAGGTCAGTGCTCTTGTTGAGCTCGTCAAGCTGGCTTTCCACCACAATCTGAGTTGTGGCGCCGCTGCAGGCCTCGTTCACGACCAAATTGATGGCTTTTGCTTCGTCAGCGAGCTCAGAGTAAGTATTGTCACTTCGGTAGCAGGAATCCAGGTAGGGGCCAGCTCCCTGTCCGGCAGCGTAGGAATCTCCCAAGGCGATGTATTTCGTCTTGTCTACTGCCTGGGCCGGGGCTAAAGCCACGCCAGACATCATTGCGAGCGTGGCGAGGCCGGCCGCAAAACCTGCGTGACGCCGTCGTACTGCTGTGTTTCCCATTGGCTTCTCCTTGGAACATCAACTGCGGGGGGCAGGCAACATCTAGGAGCCAGAGTACGCTTACCCTCCGCGCCGGTCACCGGGCCCACGTACTCATCTTTGCGAACGTGTACCTGTTTGTGACGTGCGCCTCCTGTGACTGATGTGATTAGCTGTCCGAATGAGCAAACCGGGCAGGTCCATGGACTGGGATGGTGCTGTCAACGCTTGGCATGTGGCCGGCGGTGTCTATCGGATGGGACGCCGGGAATGGCTGACGGAGGCGGGCTGGCAACAGGCGTACAACGCCGGCATCCGCACCGTTCTTGACCTTCGGAACGCAGCGGAAGCGCGGCGCCGGGACACCGATCCCGTCGTCTCCAGGGCGGCCTTGCAGGGCATGGCAGTGGTCGCAGCGCCCACCGAGGAGCCCGGCGATCCTCGCCTGACCGCCGTCACCGGCCCCTACCTCAACGACCCCGCCTACTACGCCGACAATGCCCGGATCTTCCCGGAAAAGCTCGTCGGCGTCTTCCAGGCCTTGGCCGCGGCAGCAGGCCGTGGCGACGTAGTGCTGCACTGCGCGGCCGGCCGCGACCGCAGCGGCATGGTCGCCGCCATGGTGCAGGACCTGGCAGGGGACTCCGACCAGGACATCGCGGAGGGCTACCGTCGGGCGGCCCGCGGCATCAACGAGCGCTACCGCACCCACGGCCCGCCACACGATCGGGAACGGTATGTGGAGGACGCCGAGCTTGAACCCCTGCTGGAGCAGCGCGGCCTGGCTGTTGTGGAGTTCGTGCGGACCCTTGATACGCGGAACTTCCTCCTGCGGAACGGCCTGGCTTCCCATGAGCTGGACGCCGTCCTGTCACTGTGCGGAGCAGGAGTGGCCCGATGAGGGCACGCAACCTCCGGCGGTTCCTCTCGCTGGGCGCCGTCGCCGGGGTTTTGGCGTCGTCCGCATATGTGGCCGCGCCCGCGTGGGGAACGGGCGAACCTGGAACCGGCCAGCCTGCCGGTGCCACCACCGACGGTCCGGACGCCTCGGGCTCCGGCCTGTCGGAGCGTGCGCTTGCCGAGGCTGTGCAGCGCGACCTCGGGCTTACCCCGGAGGAGTTCGCTGCTGCCGGAGCGCTGGGCGCCAAAGCCGCCGACGCGGCAACGGTTTTTCGGGATGTGCCGGGATACACCGGCATCAGACTGGAAGCCGGGCAGATTGTGGTCTCGGGGTCGGGAGCAGAGCTGCTCGAGAAGGTGGCGGCCCTTGCCGTCACGATCCCTGAACTGGCCCTTGAAGCGCCGGCCCCTGCGGGGTCACCTGCGCCGGCAGCGGCGGCTGGGCAACCCGGTGCTGGCGTTTCACCGGAGTCCCGCTCCACCGAAGGTGCAGAGTTCGCGGTGAGCGCCGACCAACTGTTCGAGGCGTACCTGCGCGAGGTGGGCCCCCAAGGCCTGCAGTCCGTGGTGGCCTCCGATGGCAAATTTGTCATCCGGACCGGCGGCATCAACATACCGGAATCGACGTCGGACGCGCGCGCCAGTGCTCCGGCCGCCGGTTCCGGAAAGGTGTCGCCCGCGGAGTTCGTGGCACGGTACGCCAACGTGGAGCTCGACGGCGGTGCGTCCCTTGCGCTTGAAGCGGACGTTCCCGGGGGAGTCGGCTACATTGCCGACACCGGCTGGATCTGCTCCACTGGCTTCTCTGCCTTCGACGCCGCTGGCCTTCCCGCCGTCCTCTCTGCGGGACACTGCGCGTCGGATGGTGCAGCCGAAACGGCGACCCTGGAATTCCAGTTCAACCAGGTAGGGCTGCTGGGCCGGTTTGGGTTCAGCCAGTACGGTGGCCCGGGCAATTCCCGCATCATCGAAAATCCGCTGGACCCGGATAATCCCGGAAACGTGGGCACCGACATCTCCGTGATCGAGTCCCTGCGACCGGACATTGACCCGCTGCCGGCGGCCAGTACCTGGGGCAACCAGTCCGAGCCCGGTCCCGACGTGAAGATCATCGGCAGCGCGGATCCAGTGGCGGGAATGCCGGTGTGCCGGTCCGGGCGGTCGTCCTTCTGGTCCTGCGGGACGATCGACGCTGTGGGCATCTTTGTTGTTCCAGGCCCCGGCTACGCGGCCGACCCCACAGACCTTCGCGCCTTCCGCGGCTTCCTCTCCTACGCCGTGCAGTCCAGCGGCGGGGACTCCGGCGGCCCCTACGTCAGCGGCAACTACGCGGTGGGCACGCATGCGGCAGGGGATACCCCCGACGAAAACGGCAATGTCATCCAAAACATGGCTATCGCCGCAACCCTCACGGACAGCCTGGCCGTCCTGCCCGGCTATGAGCTGGAACTCTTCCTCAACAAGCCCACCGTCACCACGCCTGCGCCTGGCGCTACTTATGAGCCGGGGCAGCGCGTCACCGGGACGGTTCCTGCGGCTCCCGCGTCCGCCGTCGCCGCGGGGTCGAAAGTCCGGATCACGCTGGACGGAGAGGATCCTTTCGAAGTCCAGGTTGATCCCGCAGGAAACTGGAGCTTCCCGGCGCCTGACGGCGATGAGGCGCTTCGGTTCACCGCGGAAACTGTGAATGGGTTCAGTGTTTCCGGGACAAACAGCTTTGAGTTTGCACTGGCTGAACCGTCCGATCCGAAGCCGCCGGCGCCAGTTGATCCGGGACCGCCTGCTCCCGCTGACCCGGCTCCCGTTCCGGCTGACCCGGCTCCCGTTCCGGCTGACCCGGCTCCCGTTCCGGCTGACCCGGCTCCCGTTCCGGCTGACCCGGCTCCCGTTCCGGCTGACCCGGCTCCCGTTCCGGCTGACCCGGCTCCCGTTCCGGCT
>NZ_QRGQ01000008.1:0-88145 GCF_003367205.1 Arthrobacter sp. RT-1 | reverse complement strand
CTCAACTACAGCACCATAGGCAAACCGGCGTCCACCGTGGCAGACACCACCATGATCAACCCAAACCCATAGCCCAAGCCAGAGCTCCGGTGAGGCGAGGGCATACTTTCTCCCATCACGGAGCGACAGCGACGCGGCATCGCTAGCGGGAACAGGCGCCGCGCCCCAGGCGGACCGCTGCCGGCAGGGCGCTCAGGTACGCTCGCACTGTGACCCTGCCGTTCTTCGCCAACCCGGACGACGCCGGGAACCAGCTGCCTATTGCGATGGCGCACCGCGGCTTTTCCGTGGACGGCCTGGAGAATTCCATGGCTGCGTTCCGTGCCGCCGCGAGCCTTGGCTACCGGTACGTGGAAACCGACGTGCACACCACCTCCGACGGCGTGCTGCTTCTCTTCCACGACGACACGCTGGACCGGGTCACCGACGGCAGGGGCAAGGTTTCGGATCTTACCGCCGCTGAGATTGCGAAGTTCCGGATCGGCGGCCGCGAGCCGATCCCTACTTTCGACGGGCTGGTCGCCGGGCTACCCAATGTCCGGCTCAACCTGGACGTCAAGGACTGGAACTCGGTGCAGAGCACCGCGGCCGCCATCGAACGCCACCAGGTGCATGACCGGGTGCTGGTGACAAGCTTCTCGGACCGGCGACGGCGGGCGGTGCTGAAGCTGCTCAGCCGTCCGGTGGCCGCCTCCGCCGGCGTTCTGTCCAGCGGCCTCTTCACCCTGCTGGGCCCGGTGCTGCCCGGCCCGGTGTTCCGCTGGCTGATGCGCCGGATCCTGCGCGACGTGCAGGCGCTGCAGGTTCCGGTACGCCGGGGGGTCATCAGGGTGGTGACGCCCGGATCCGTCCGGCGGGCCCATGCCCTGGGGCTGGTGGTCCACGTCTGGACCATCAACAACCCCACCGAGATGCGCCGCCTCCTGCAGATGGGCGTCGACGGGATCGTCACCGACCGCGCGGACCTGCTCAAGGAGGTCCTCACGGAAAAAGGCGGCTGGCCGCCGGGGCCAACCGCCTGATCCGCTGTGGTGGTTCTAGCCGCGGCCGGTGCTGGTGGACGGGTCCTGGTCGCCTTCGGTCGGGTCGGCCCGCAGCTCGTCCGGGTTGCTGTCCGGCAGTCCGCCCTTTACACCACTGGGACCTCCGCTGCCTGCCGCCCCCGTCCCGCCGGTAGGCGCAGACGCATCGCCTGCCAGGCCGTCGTCGCCCGTTCCGCGCCCTGCTTCCGCCCTGTCATTGTTGGTTTCGTCTATATCCCCGCCAAAGGGACTTTCGGAAACCGGCCCGGGTGCGGCGCCGGTCTTGAGCCCCGGGGCTTTCTGTTTTTCGGCCTCCATGGCGTTGGAGCCTTCGCTGATGGAGGAGTGGACCTCCACATCGTCGTTGGGGTCCGTGGGGTCGGGAACATTCAGCTTTTCCGTGGGCTTGGATGTTCCCGCCAGATCCTCCATGGCGTTCTCTGCTGCCTTGCCGATGCTGTCGCCGATTCCCATGACTGCTCCTCCTGACATCGTATGCGGGGCGCCCCAGCGGCCGCCCCGCTCTTCCCTTCCAGAATTATCAGCATGCTTACAATTAGTCCAGAGCTGGGGCAAAGAACCACGGCCGGGCAGGAAAGGACACGCATGATGAGCAGCTACCATCCGGAAAATGATCCCGCGAACCCTGATCAGCCGGGCAAGGAACCGCGGGCAGGCCACACGGGCACCGGCACGGGCACCGGCGGAGGCGAGGATTCGGCCCGCACCCCGAACCCCGATCCCGCCGAAGGCAACATCACGGGCCTGGAGCCCGGCGGGGGAGTTCCTCCCGGAGAGACGCCGCCGGCCGAGGACCAGATGAGCGGGGACCAGGGCCACGACGAGTAAGGCGCGCGAACACAAACCAACGGCTGATGGGCGGGCACGGTGCCCGCCCATCAGCCGTTGGTTGTAAACGTCCCGGTGGCGCCGGTCCGGAGCTAGGGGGAATCGGTGGGCTGGGAATCCCGGCCGGACTGCTCGGTGCCGACCAGCTGCCGGTTGAGGCCGTCCACGTCAAGGCGGGTGTTCCAGGACGCCCAGTCCTGCGGCCGGACGGAGGGCCGGCCCAGGAGGTAGCCCTGGCCGGCGTCAATCCCGAGTTCGGTGAGGACCTTGAGTTCGCCGACCGTTTCGATGCCTTCCGCAACCAGGGTGGTGCCGATCTGCCGCGTGAAGTCCACCAGGCAGGCAGCCAGGGCACGCTGGATGCCGTCGCTGTCCACCTCGCCGATCACGTCCCGGCCCACTTTGAGGAAATCGGGCCGCAGGTGCACCATGCGGCTCAGGGCGCCGGCGCCCGAATGGGTGTCGTCGACCGCAATCCGCAGGCCCTTGTCGCGCAGGGGAGTGACCGCGGCAATAAACTGCGCGTACTGCTCATCCGCGATGGTTTCCGTCAATTCGAGCACCACGCGGCTGACGGGAAGGTCGATGTGCTCGAACAACTCTGGCAGCCGCGGATCGAGGCATGACGTGGGCGAAATGTTCAGGGACACAAAAAGATGCGGCGGAAGGTCCTTGGCAGCGGCTGCGGCGGATCCCAGTGCCGAGAACTCAAGGTTGGCGCCCAGGCCGACCGCCCTGGCCTCTGCGAACCACAGTTCCGCGGCAGCGCCGTCGTCACTGACAAAGCGTGAGAGTGCTTCCACGCCCACCACGTTTTTCCCCGCCAGCCCGTAAATGGGCTGGAAAGCCGTCATCAGCATCTGGCTTTCGAGCAGGGCGCTGATGCGCGACATGCTGCGGATGGCGTCGATGTGTTCGGCAAGCTTTGGCGGAATGGCGCGGGGCGTCAGGCGCATCTCCCTGGCGCTTTCCAGGGTTTCCACCGTATTGGCTTCACTGCGCCGCGTTTCCAGCAGGTATTCCAGCAGCGCACGTTCCGGCACGCCCGGGTTCTCGTCGAGGCTGTTGCTAAGGCGCTGACGGACGGCGGCTCCGGACGGATCGGTATCCGCCAACACCGCGGCAATAATTCCCCATGCCTGTACACGAACCGACATTAGCTACGCCCCCCAGTTGACGAAGTAATGACCCAGTGGCCCATTAATGTTCAATTTCTAAACGCCTTTTAAGGTCAGGTGTTTCTGTTTTTCCCTGTTTTCGCGGCGACGAAAGCCAGACACCGCACGATGATCGTATATCGGCGTGAACAAAAGCGCAGTACTTTTCGCCCCTAAGGGTTAGCGCTTTCCGCCCGGTCTGCCAGCAGCAGGGGGATCTGTTCGGGCGGGACCGGCCTGCTGAAGTAGTACCCCTGGGCGCTGAGGCAGCCCAGCCCGCGCAAAATCTCTGCCTGCTCCGCTGTTTCCACGCCCTCCCACACGGCCTCCAGCCCGCATGCCCGGACCAGTTGCAGGACGGCGGCCACCAGCTCAGGCTGGCCCGGGTCGGTGCCCAGCCCGCTGATCAGCGATCGGTCCACCTTGACCCGGTCCACGGGAAGCCGGCGGAGGTAACTGATGGAGGAGTACCCGGTACCGAAGTCATCGATTTCGATGCCCACTCCCAGGCCGCGGAGGCCTCCCAGCGAATAACGGTCCAGCTCGTTGCCTTTGACGATGGCGACTTCCGTCAGTTCCAGGACCACCTGCTCCGGCCGTACGCCGGTTTCCTTCAGGACGTTCCGGACGTCCTCGATGAACTGCAGGCTCTGCAGGTCCGTCGCGGAGATGTTGATGCGCACGGAGAACCGGCTGTCCACCAGGGAGGCGTCGATCCAGTCGCGGAGCTGGTGCACTGCCGTCCGGAGCACCCAGAGCCCCAGTTCGGAGATCAGCCCGGCTTCCTCGGCAAGGGGAATGAACTCATCGGGCATGATGAACCCGCGGGTGGGGTGGTTCCACCGGACCAGCGCCTCCACCCCTTCGATCCGGCCGGTGGCGAGCTCCACCACGGGCTGGTAGTGGAGCATCAGGCCATCGGTCTTGATCGCGGCGCGCAGGTCGTCCACCAGCTGGCTGCGGAGCCTGCGCATCAGCAGGAGCGCCGGCTCGAAACGGTGCAGCCGGTTCTGCCCTTCCGCCTTGGAGGCGTACATGGCGACGTCGGCCTCCATCAGCATGTCCTCCGGGGCCTGGCCGGCGCTGCCAACGCTCAGCCCCATGCTGGCGCCGCAGCGCACGCTGCGGCCGGGGAGCTCGATGGGCCGCTTGAGGGCCGCCAGGATGCGGTGCCCCACGATGACTGCCTGGTCCGGTGACGCCTCCGGCATAACGATGGCGAATTCGTCCCCGCCCAGGCGGGCGACGACGTCGGTGGTGGAGCGTACCGCGTTGCGGATCCGTTCCCCCACGGTGATGAGGACCTGGTCGCCGGCCGTATGGCCCATGCTGTCGTTGATGGATTTGAAGGCATCCAGATCCATCAGCAGGATGGCGGGGCCCTCGCCCGTTGCGCTGCCGGCGTCGAGCGCTGTCCGCAAAGCCTCGATCAGGGCCGAGCGGTTGGCAAGGCCGGTGAGCGGGTCCTGCATGGCCATCTTCTGCATTTCGAGGTGGGCCTCGTGCAGGAGCTGGGTCCGCACCTGGACGCGCTGCTCTAGCTCTTCGTAGATGATCTGCAGGTCTTCGGCCAGCAGGTTGGTGCCCATGATGATGGCATCCAGCTCGTCGCGGGCATCAGAGACCTCGATCCGGGAACTGAGGTCTCCCGAGGCCAGCCGCACAATGCCTTCCAGCAGGTGGGAGAGGCGGGGATCGTCATCCGCAAACATCGAAAGTGCTCCTCCCCGCTAGTTGGACCGGGACCGGTCGGCATCCAGGGGGAGGCTGACCGTAACGGTGGTGCCCGCGCCAAGCGTGGAGGCCACATCGATGTGTCCCCCATGGCGGGCCACGATGTCCTTGGTGATGGCCAGTCCCAGGCCCGTGCCGGGGATGGCGCCGGACATGGCGTTGGAAGCACGGTAGAACCGGGTGAAGACATGGTCGATTTCCTCGCTGGAAATGCCGATGCCCGTGTCCGCGACGCTCACGGTGGCCCAGCGGGTGCCGTCCGCCTCCGCGTGCGATTCGCTGCCCACCTCGATCCGCCCGCCGCTGGGGGTGAATTTGATGGCGTTGGACACCAGGTTGGTGAACACCTGCTGCAGCTGCACCTCATCGGCGAGGATTTCCGGGTCTTCCGGCACCGGGTCCACGGCGATGGTCACGTTCTGCAGCTTCGCCAGCGGCCGGAGCGCTGCCGCCACCAGGTCCAGGGTCTGGCCCAGGCGCACCGGGGTGAGGTGCATCAGGCTGTCGTCAAGGCCGTTGCGCGACACACTCAGCATGTCCTCGATGAGGGTCCGGAGCCGCTCCGTGTTCCGGACCACGATGTCCAGCATCTGGTGGACTTCGGCGGAGACGGGCTGCTCCGTGCTCTCCTGGATCATGTCCAGGTAGGCCATGATGGACGTCAGCGGCGTGCGCAGTTCATGGTTGACGGTGGCCAGGAAGTCCGTCTTGGCCTTGTCCAGCTGCTGGAGCTGCTTGACCACCTGCTGCTGGCTGCTGATCAGGTGGCTTTGGATCAGTCCGTGTGCGGCGTTGCCGGCAACGTGCTGGATGAGTCCCAGTTCAGCACGGGACCATGTCCGGGGCCGGTCAACACTGGCGATCCAGATGATGCCCAGCGACGAGCTTCCTTCGCCCATGGGGATGGCCAGCGTCGAGGCAGCGTTGGCAATGCCCGACGCCGGCGCCTCGCCTGCCGCCGCGTGCCCGCCTTTGCCCTGCATGGCCCCGTCAGTTGCGGCGGTTCCCGGTTCGGCGTCGTCCGTCTCGGCGCCGTCCGAGGACAGGGTCTCTGCCCCGGCCCACAGGAGGTCGGCCGTCCGGCGTGCTTCCTCCTCGTCCGGAAGCGCATCGGCCGGGAGCGGATCCAGTCCCGGCCTGCTCCAGGCGGCCGTGATCGGGGGGACCCGATGGTCCTCAAAGGTGGCCAGGCAGACATGGTCGGCCTTGAACGTCCGGCCGAATCCTGCAACCACGTGGTCCGCGATTTCCTGCGGATCGTTCGTTGCCCGTACAGCTGCGGACACCTGCCGGAGCTGCCCGCGCAGCGCCTCGGCCTCCTGCCGCGAGGCATTGCGGCGGGACACCAGATCGATGAGCGCCGTAGCGCGGTGGACCAGTTCCCGGGGTGAGGGCGGTTTGGCGATGCAGTCGTGGATGCCCGGAGGGCGGACGGTGCACTCGGCGATGTTGTCGAGGTCCACCATGACCAGGACCGGCACTTCCGACTCGGCGGCGGGCAGCAGCGGGGCATCCACCACCATGACAGCTGGTTGGCAGCCGTCCAGCAGGGCAGCCAGCCCGGCGGCGTCCGTTGTGGAGTGGACGGTATATCCGGCATCACGGAGGGCGGCGGCGTTCAGCGCCAGCCGCCCGGCGTTGGCGTCCGCCACCACCGCGCTGCGGGGCATGCGCAAGTCACACGGCAAATCAGCTGCCACAATGCTCACTTTCCTCCCAGTTGAGTACATTGTAGGGGGATGCGGGGCGGGCGGCTCCATGAATATTCACTGGGAGGACAAAGTGACGCACCAGCCGGAAGAACGCGAAAAGGGCCACCTCACCCTCGAGGGCGGCGTCCTGCACCTGCGCTGGCCGCGCGGTGCGGCCATCAGCGAGGCTGATGCAGAGAATGCCATGAGCAGGGTGAACGAACTCTGCGGAGAGAACCGGCATCCGATGCTGGTGGACATGGCCACAACCGAAAAGGTCAGCCGGGGCGCCCGCGCCGTCTTTGGCCGCCCCTGCCAGGCTTCACGCATCGCACTGCTGGGTGCCTCGCCGGTGGACAAAGTGATGGCCAACTTCATCCTGGGCATCAACAAACTGCCGTGTCCCACCCGCTTCTTCACATCCCGGGAGGAAGCCATGGCCTGGCTGAAGCTGGAGGGTGCGGCGGCCTGACCCGGCGTTCTGCGGACCGGCGGGGGGAGAGGCCCATCCGCGAAACCCCGTGCCGCGCCCGCGGGCAACAGCTCCGGGACATATATTGGAGCGGTGTCCTCCCCCTCAAAGTCCTCCCCAGCGAAATCGGTGGCATCCGCCCTGCAGAAGTACCTGATGATCCCCAAGCTTGTCCGGCTGTCGCGCTCTGCGCCGAAGGACCGGCCGCTGGCCTGGGACACCTACTGGGCCGGCATCAGGGCCACCGGGGCGGCCGGTGAGGTCCTGTGGGATTCCGGAACGGACCAGGAATTCCTCAGTTACAAGGAAGTCCTCCTCAGACATCTGGACCCGGAGCTTCCCGTCGTTGACATCGGCTGCGGGCACGGCAGCTTCAGCAGGGCCCTAGCCGGACTTTTCCCCGAGGTCATCGGCGTGGACGTGTCCGCGCACGCGGTGAACCGGGCCGAGGCCGAATCCGCTGAATTCCGCAACGTCCGGTTCCAGGTCAGGGACATGACGGCGCCGGGCGCAGAGAAAGACCTCCCGCGGGAGGCCAACGTGTTCATCCGGGGCGTTCTCCATGTCCTGGGCGCGGCAGACCAGGCGGCCCTCGCGGAAAACCTGCGCCTGCTGGTTGGGCAGCGCGGGAGCGTATTCCTTGCGGAGACCAACTTCCAGGGAAACCCGGTGGAGTACGTGTCCCATTTGGGCGCCACATCCCGCAGCATTCCTGCTCCACTCGAACGGGCCATCCGCGGCCTGCCGATGCCCGGCCGTTTCGGCCCGGAGGAGCGCTCCCGGGCACTGCCCCCCACCGTCTGGCAACTCGTGGAGGACGGACCCGTGGCCATCGAAACGAATCCCGCAACCGGCATCAGCGGGCAGGGCCGCGTTCCCGGATATTACGCGGTGCTGCGCCCCCGGACCTAGCGGCCCGCGCCCGGCAGTGGCGCCATTGCGGGAAGCCGCAGAAAGCCGCCAAACCCCTTGACACAAGGGCCAATCCGGAGGCTACATAGTAAGTAGCCTTACTAGTTAGGACCTTGGGGAAAGGATGGCCGCCATGGCACAGGACAAGGGAAACAACGCCCGCGATTCCGGCGCGGACACGGATGAAGAGGACCTGGGCCCCGGCCCGGACGGCGGAAAGATCCGGCGTGGGCCGGACTCCTCCAAATCCCTCAAGTACTCACAGGAAGTCACCTCGCCGGACGACGAGCCGGAGCGTGAGGGACGCAGCCTCGCCACCACCCACCACGAAGTCATCAGGCAGTGGGCGGAGGAGCGCGACGGCGTTCCCGCCACGGTGGAAGGCACCGAACACGGAGACCACCTCGGAGTGCTGAGAATCGATTTTGGCGGCGAAAACGACAAGCTTCGCCACATCAGCTGGGAGGAATGGTTTGAAACCTTCGACTCCCGGGGACTGAACTTCATCTATCAGGAACAGCGCAGCGACGGGCAGCAATCCAACTTCTTCCGGCTGGAAAATCCCAACCGCGAAGACGCCTAAGCCGCACCCGCGCCCCCATCGTTTCGGCAGCACCGGAGTTGCATCCGGCGCCACTTCGGCGACCGCGGACGCAAGACCCACAGGAACAACAATGCGCAAACTCATACCGTCAGGCTCCCTTCGCAGGATGCTGCTGCCGCCCACGTATGGACGCCACGTCACGGACTCAAATGAATTCACCGTCTTGTCGGTGGAAATCTGGGCCACCGGGCTGGTGGTCAATATCCAGATGGCGTCCGAGGGCGGGCCGCAACCCCGGATTATCCTCCAGGACCACTTTGGAACCGAGTACTCACTGCGGGACTCCGCGGTCCTGGGCTCCCGGAACCTTCAGGTCTTCACCCCCTCGGTGCCGCCCGGCACCCGGAGCCTGACCGTGAGGTCGGCGGACGACCCGGAAGCGCGGCCGGTGGTCACCTTCGCCGTCCCGCTGATGGCCGTTCCCGAGGAACCCGCCACAGCACACGGCGGCTACCCGCCGGAGGCCGAACTTCGCCGTCCCGCCTGACCGCCGCGACCAGTTCGACCCAAGATGATCCACGCACCCTGACCCACCCGAAAGGCTGCCTCGATGCAGGACACCAGCAACTTCACGCCCGCCACCGCCATCGTCACCGCATCCGATTCCGGCATCGGCAAGGCCACTGCGGTGGCCCTGGCCCGCGCCGGACTGGATGTTGGTGTCACCTGGCACTCCGACAAAGCCGGGGCCGAAGGCACCGCCGAGGAAATCCGAGCTCTGGGCCGCAAGGCGGTGATCCGGCAACTGGACACCACGGAGCTCCGGGCGGCAGGCGCCGTGATCGACGAACTCGCTGACGAGCTCGGCGGCGTGGACGTCTTCGTCAACAACGCAGGCACCGGCGAGAGCACCAAATTCCTGGACATGGACATCGACCGCTGGATGCAGACACTCGACACCAACCTCAACGGCGCGTTTGTCTGCCTGCAGGCAGCAGCCCGCCGTATGGTCCACGCGGGCAGGGGCGGACGGCTGATCGCCGTCACCAGCGTCCACGAGTTCCAGCCCCGGGTGGGATCCTCCGCCTATGACGCGTCCAAACATGGGCTTGCCGGCCTTATGAAGACGCTTGCCCTGGAACTGGCTGAGCACGGAATCACTGCAAACACCGTGGCCCCCGGCGAGATTGCCACTCCCATGACCGGCCAGGAGGACGAGGACCCCACCGCGAAGGACCGCCCGGGCGTGCCCCTGGGCCGGCCAGGTGACGCCCGGGAGATTGCTGCCGTGATCGCCTTCCTCGCCTCGCCTGCCTCCAGCTACGTGAACGGCGCGTCCTGGCCCGTGGACGGCGGCATGCTCCTGATGGGCCCGCAGGCGGGCTCGCACATCACCAGCCACGAGTGGCGCGAAGGCTGAGGTTTTTCCTAAACGGCGGGGTTTGTCCGCATACCGGATCTGGCAAGCGCTTTCCCGCGCGGTGCTGGCATGATGGAGCGCATGCGCATCCTCATTGCTCCGGATAAGTTCAAGGGCTCCCTGACGGCAGCCGAAGCCGCCGCCGCGATCGCTGAAGGCGCCCTGCGCGTTTACCCCGACGCCGTGGCCACCCAATTCCCCATCGCCGACGGCGGCGAGGGCACCCTTGAAGCGGCCGTCGCCGCCGGCTACGAGGAACGGCTCAACGCCGTGGTGGGCCCGATTCTGGCACCCCTCGGTGCCGCCTGGGCCATCCGCAAGGGCAGCGATGGCAAGGTCACCGCCGTCATCGAAACTGCCCAGGCATCGGGCCTCGCCAGCATGGAACCCACGCCGGAGAACGCCCTGCGGGCCCACAGCTACGGCTGCGGACAGCTCATCGCGGCCGCCCTGGAAGCAGGTGCTACGGAAATCGTGCTGGGCCTGGGCGGATCAGCAATGACCGACGGCGGCAGCGGAGCCCTGCGCGCCCTCGGCCTGAAGCCACTGGACTCCGCCGGCAACGTGGTGCCCCTGGGCGGCGGATCCCTCGCCGACGTCGCCGCACTGGACATCAGCGGCCTGGACCCGCGGCTTGCGGCAACCACCTTCCGGATCGCTGTTGACGTCCGCAACCCGCTCTACGGACCGTCCGGCGCCGCGCACGTCTTCTCCCCGCAAAAGGGTGCAGACCAGGACGCCGTGGAACAGCTCGACGCCGGCCTCCGCAACTGGGCATCCGTCCTGCGGGAAGCCACGGGCCGGGACGTGAACGTCCCCGGCGCCGGCGCCGCCGGCGGCTTCCCGGCGTCGTTCCTTGCCTTTACGGGCGCCATGCTGGAAGGCGGCTTCGCGCTGGTAGCCGGACTCACCGGCCTGGCACAGCAACTGGGCGGCGCGGATTTGGTGATTACCGGCGAAGGGTCCATGGATTCCCAGTCGCTCACCGGCAAGGCGCCCATTGCGCTCGCCGACGCCGCCCGCGAGCGGGGCATACCGGTCATCGTTGTGGCCGGCCGGATCCTGGTGACACCCGAAGACCTCGCCCGGCACGGTGTGGTGGCTGCGGCACAGTTGCTGGACGTGGCGTCGAGCCCGCAGGATGCTGTTGCCAATGCCGGAAAGTACCTGGCCTGGGCAACGAGCCAGGTACTCGAAGGGGCCTAAAGCCCCTGGGCATTACCGGAAAAGACGGCCTCAATACGCCCCGACTGTCAGTGGGCCCCGACCGTCAGTGCGCCCCGACCGTGAGTGCATGGCTCACTGCTGCGCCGGCGCCCTGCGTCCATGGCTCCCCGTGGCCTGAAAGCACGGTTGCGGCACCCGTGGCGGCAACCGCCTCCAGGGACGCCAGGGCCTGTTTCGTGTCCTTGGTCGCCGCAGAGGCAACGATTTGCGGCCCCGCCTTGCCCGTATAGGGATCCAGGGTCACCAGGGCGTCGCCACTCAGGACGGCGTCCCGGTCCGCGAAATGCAGGATGCAGTGCCCGTCGGTGTGGCCCGGAGTGTGGACAACCGTAGGGCTTCCCGGCACCGGCAAGGCCGCGCCGATGGGCAGCGGCCGGGTGCTTGACACTCCCTTGACGGCCAGCGCTCCGGCTGCCGCCATCCGTCCCAGCAGCGGCATGGACCGCGGGTGGCTCAAGGGATAGAGGAACCGGTTGCGCTGGGGCTTGTAGCTGTACGGATGGGCAGCCAGGTGCGCGTCCCGCGGATGGACCAGCACCGGAATGTTCCACTCCCGGCGGGCCCGCAGCGCAAACCCGACATGGTCGAAGTGTCCGTGCGTGAGGACCAGTGCCTTGATATCCTCCGGCTGCCTGCCGCGGTCCTCCAGGAGCTCCAGCAGCATGGACCACATGCTCGGGAGCCCGGCGTCCACCAGGGTCAGCCCGTCCTGGTCCTCCACGAGATAGCAGTTGACGTGGGCGTGCGTGATGAGATGGATGCCGTCGGCCACGTTTGGGGTAATCATGCGCCGCTCAGCCCACGATGGTGGTGTTCCGGCGTCGCCGCCAGATCAGTACCACAATGATTGTCACCAGGGCGATTGCCCCGATCACCCAGGGAGCGAAGTCCAGCCGGGTGGACTCATTCTGCGCCGACTCGCCCGTCCCGGGGTTCGCAGGCCCACTGGAGGCGGTATCCCCGGGAGATGGCGTGGGAGTGTTGCCTGCCGGCGCCCACACCCCTCCGGAAGATCCCGCAGCCGCCTGGACGATTGCGTCGCCGGCGGCGACCGCCGGATGTTGTGCGGCTGAGGCCGGTGCCACCGAAAGTGCCGGCGCAGCCAGGAGCAGGAGGGCCAGAAGGACGGATTTCACAACAGTTCGCATGGATTCCTTTCGACAGGAACCGGCTCAGGCGCCGGTTTCGTAATGGGGTTCGGCCACAGGCTTGGACTCCGGGGAGCCCTTTTCCCGGAGGTAGACGGACGCGCCCACCAGGACGGCGATGGCCAGGAACTCGCTCTGCCAGTTCTGGAAAGACTCGAACCAGAAGCGGCTGGTCCCCACGTACTGCAGGAACGTGACTGTGGGCTGGCCGTGGCTTTGCTGCTCCTCGTTGTACGCCGCAGTGCCGCCCAGGGCGTGCGCCGTGAAGGAGGCCAAAAACAGCACAAACAGCAGGATGGACAGCGAGTGCTCGTAGAACTTCAATGCGGCACCGCCGCGCTTGACCGGCCACGGCGTTGCCTTCTTGATGGCGGCCTCGCGGGGATCCTCGTCCTGCGGGGCTTCCTTGCCCATCGGTTTGGATTCCGACGATCCCTTCTGGAACAGGAAAACCGTCAGCACCACGTACAGGGCCATCTGCAGGAACTCCGATTCCCAGTTCTCAAAGGTGGCCTCGACAAACTCCCCGGTGCCCATGAACTGCAGGACTGAAACCCCGGGTTCGCCGTGTGCCTGCTGCTCTTCGCTGTACGACGCTGCTCCGGAGAGGATCATCCCTCCGAAAAAGATCAGGAACAGGGCTGCGTTCGCCAGCAGCAGCCCGTGTTCCTTGGCCCATTTGCGCATTGTCACTCCTTGTTTGCCCGGGCCGTCATTCCTGCGGCGGCGCGCTTGTTAAGGTGCAGTGGGACATAGACCAGCAGGACCACCATCACGGCCAGCAGTGCCGCGCCGGCCGTCAGCCCGGCCGAGCGGCCCGCGGTGACGTCGAAAACCAGGGCTGCAGTGCCGGCGCTGAGCAGCGCGATGCCGGCCAGGGTGATCTTGGCGATCGTGTCGCCGCTGGACACCAGAGTTTCCTTGAGGCGCTTCCGGAAAAGCCTCCGGTGCACACTGACCGGCAGGAGGATCAACGCCGTGGTCAGTGCGGCGATCACCACGTTGGTCAGGTACAGGTTCACCTGGAAGTCATCCAGGTCCTCAAACCGTTCCTGGAAGGGCAGGGTCAGGAGGAAGCCTGCCAGGATCTGGACGCCCATCTGCAGCACGCGCATCTCCTGGAGCAGTTCCGCCCAGTTCCGGTCCAGTTGCTCCTCGCGGGTTTCGTTCCGCCCGGTTCTGCCGGTGTAATCCTCCACCTCGGACATCGCTGCTCCTTCCTTGGCTGCCTGGCCGGCCCTGTTTCCCTTTCTACTCTTCACATACCCAGAAACAAGGCCGATCTTGCGCCGGTATCAACATTTGATAAGTTTACTGATTATCGGCTCCGAACGGGTGGACTTTGTTCCGCCGGCCGGGATAGCGTCGAAGGGCCGGCGGCAGGGCTCTTCGAAAACCGACACAGCGAGTAGGTGGACTATGAGCGGCACAGACAAGCAGACGGACCAGCCAAAGGACCCCCGGGGCGGCTACCACGCAGGCCCCTTCCCCGAGCAGGAACAGAAGCAGCCGGGCCTCACCGCGCCCATGGATCCCAAACCTGACCACGGAGAACTCAGCTACGAGGGACACGGGAAGCTGGAGGGCAAGGCGGCACTCATCACCGGCGGCGATTCCGGCATCGGCAAGGCGGCGGCCATCGCATTTGCCCGTGAGGGAGCCGACGTAGCCATCTCCTACCTTCCCGAGGAGGAAGACGACGCCCAGGACACTGCGGACTGGATCCGAAAGGCGGGGCGCCGCGTCCTCCTGTTCGCCGGGGACGGGCGTGAAGAGGACTTCAGCACCCGGATCGTCGAGGAAACCGTGGCCGGATTCGGCCGCCTGGACGTGGTGGTGCTGAACGCTGCCTACCAGAAGAACCGCGAAAGCCTGGAGACCCTTCCCACGGAGGAGTTCGACCGGGTTTTCAAGACCAACCTGTACTCCCTGCTCTGGACCGCACGGGCGGCGGTCCCGCACCTCAAACCGGGCGCCTCGATCATCACCACGGCATCCATCCAGGCCTTCAATCCCTCGCCGGGCCTCATCGACTACGCCATGACCAAGGCCGCGCAGGTGGCGTTCACCAAGGCACTCGCGCAGGAACTGGGGTCCAAGGGAATCCGCGTCAACGCGGTGGCCCCCGGCCCCATCTGGACGCCGCTTATCCCCGCCACCGAATGGCCGGACAAGCTCCCGAAGTTTGGCCAGGATACCCCGCTGGAACGTGCCGGCCAGCCTGCTGAGCTCGCCGCGGCGTACGTTCTGCTGGCCTCCGAAGACGGGTCCTACATTTCCGGCGCGGTGCTGCCGGTGACGGGCGGCAAGGGGCTCTGAGCAACCGGATTTTGCACACCAGTTTCATCCCATCGCACACAGGAGGAACCATGACGCAGGAAAACCAGCACGCCGAGCCGGAAAAGGACCCGGGCGGCTACGGCACTCCGACGGCTGAGCAGGAGCTTGGCGGCAACCAGGGCGCAAGCCAGGGCGGCACCACCTCGGGTGCCGGCGGGGCTGACACCAACGAGCCGCAGTCCGGCGTCGGGGAGGAACAGGTTCCGCGTGACATGGACCTTCCCTCCGGCGAGGCTGAGATCAACGAGTTCAACGACGATTCCCAGGGCTCCGCGCCGGTCTCCTCCGAGCCCGGGCAGGAAGCCACCGGCATTCCGGACGGCAGCGGCAATGATCTCCCGCAGGAAAAGTCGCCCAAAGACGGCGGCGGCGAGAGCTTCGACGCCGGATAAGCGGTCCTGATCCGCTGAAGGCCCCCGCCACGGCTCCATGCCGGGACGGGGGCCTTCACCGTGTCCGGCATACATGGCTCCCGGCGGGGTACGGACCATGCGAAACCAATTCGCCAGTTGCCGGCACTTTCCCGCCGGTGCCAGGAGGAACTGTGAGCAGGAGACCATCAGGACAGTGGGCGCGGCCGGCTGAGAGGCCGGAACGGGTTGCAGTGGACGTTCTTGTACCCACCTGCGACCGGCCGGCGGAACTCGCCGTCACCCTCGCGGGACTTGCCGGACAAACCGACCCGGCCTTCGCCGTCGTCGTCAGCGACCAGTCCACGGACGGGCCCGGCTGGGAGCACCCCGCCGCTGCCGCCATGGTGCGGGTCCTGGAAGCCCAGGGGCGGCCGGTCACGCTCCTTCGCCACCTGCCGCGGCGCGGGCTGGCGGAACACCGCCAGTTCCTGCTGGAGCAGTCCACGGCGGACCAGTGCCTCTTCCTTGACGACGACATCTGGCTGGAGCCGGGTGCTGTGGAATTGCTCAGCCGTGCGCTCCACGAGCTTGGGTGCGGCTTTGTAGGGATGGCCCCGCAGGGTCTGTCCTACCTGGACGACCGGCGGCCCGGGCAGACCGCGAACTTCGAAGCGTGGAAAGGCGGGGTGATGCCGGAGCGCATCCGCCCGGGGGACCCCGCGTTCGAGCGCTGGCCGCTCCACAGCGCCGCCAACCTTAGCCACCTCAGCGCCGACCTGTCCCTTGAGCCGGGACAATGGGTGCCCTACCGGGTGGCGTGGCTGGGCGGGTGCGTGATGTACCGGCGCGAAGCCCTGAACGACGCCGGTGGGTTCACCTTCTGGCCCGACCTGCCGCCGGATCACGCGGGGGAGGACGTCATGGCCCAGTGGCAGGTCATGGAACGCTTCGGCGGGGCCGGCATCCTGCCCTCCGGGGCAGTCCACCTGGAATCGCCCACCACCGTGACGGACCGGCGCGTGGAAGCCTACGAGGTGGTCCTGAACCGCGGTCCCGCCTAAGGCGGGCCGGCCGCTAAAGCCGTCCGTCGGCGTCGTACGCCAGGCCGATCTGGCGGCGGATTCCGTCCAGGGCAGCCATCACGGCCACGCTCTCAGCCGGCGGCAGCACCGTGCCTCCGGTGAGCCCCTCGCTGACGAGGCGCTCCACCTCGGCTGCCTGGTACTGCATGCCCCTGCTCTTCACGGGCTGGTCGAACCGTTCCACGACGTTGCCCAGGGTGTCGTAAACGGTGAAGGGTGTGGGGTTGTACCAGGTGGGTTCGATGTCGATCCAGCCGCCCGTGCCGATCACCACTGCCCGGTTGGGGCCGGCGGCATCCAGTTCACAGTCGAGGATGGCCTGCTGTCCCTGCGCATACTCGAAAACCACTGCCGTCTGGCGGTCCACGCCCGTCGCCGTCATGGCAGCGCTGGCCCGCATGGTTTCCGGTGCGCCAAACACATCAAACGCGAACGAGACGGGGTAGATGCCAAGGTCCAGCAGCGCGCCGCCACCCAGGGCAGGATCGTTAAGCCGGTGGGCCGGGTCCTTGGGGAGGTCCTGGTTATGGCTGGCGATGACCTTCCTGACCTCGCCGATGGTGCCCTCCCTGATGATCTCCCGGAGGCGGACCTTGTGCGGGAGGAACCTGGTCCACATGGCCTCCAGGGCCACCAGCCCCTTGGCCTTCGCGAGCTCCACGATGTCCTGCGCTTCGCGGGCATTGATGGTGAAGGCCTTCTCCACCAGCACGTGCTTGCCCGCGTTCAGGGCAAGCAGTGCGTGGGGCATGTCAGTCCTTGCTGCTGAAGGCGGCGTCGAACGAAGCGGTGGAAACAGGGAAATCGTACTTCTTCAGCGCAGCGAGGGCTTCGGGCGCGCCGTGGAGGCGGTCCATGCCGGCGTCTTCCCATTCGACGCTGATGGGTCCGTTGTAGCCGATGGCCGCGAGGGCGCGGAAGGACGCTTCCCAGGGGACGTCACCGCGGCCGGCGGAGACGAAGTCCCAGCCGCGGCGCGGGTCGCCCCAGGGCAGGTGGGAGCCCATGACGGTGTTCCGGCCGGTCTGGCGGATCTTGGTGTCCTTGCAGTCCACGTGGTAGATCCGGTCCTTGAAGTCCCAGATGAAGGAGACGGGGTCGATGCCCTGCCACATCATGTGGGACGGGTCCCAGTTCAGGCCGAACGCTTCGCGGTGGCCGATCGCTTCGAGGGTGCGGACGGTGGTCCAGTAGTCGTAGGCGATTTCGGAGGGGTGGACTTCGTGGGCGAAGCGGACGCCGCATTCGTCGAAGACGTCCAGGATGGGGTTCCAGCGGTCGGCGAAGTCCTGGTAGCCGGCGTCGATGACCTTCTCGGGGACGGGCGGGAACATCGCGACGTACTGCCAGATGGAGGAGCCGGTGAAGCCGACGACGGTGTCCACGCCCAGTGCCTTCGCGAGCCGGGCGGTGTGCTTCATTTCCTCGGCGGCGCGTTGGCGGACGCCTTCGGGCTCGCCGTCGCCCCAGACCTTGGACCGGACGATGCCCTGGTGCCGGAAGTCGATGGGGTCATCGCAGACGGCCTGGCCGGTGAGGTGGTTGGAGATGGCCCAGACCTTGAGGTTGTACTTTTTGAGGATCTCCAGTTTGGACTCGACGTAGCCGGGTTCGTCCCAGCGCCAGGCGTCCAGGTGGTCGCCGGAGACGGCGATCTCGAGTCCGTCGTAGCCCCAGCCGGAGGCCAGCTTGGCAACTTCCTCGAAGGGCAGGTCGGCCCACTGGCCGGTGAAAAGGGTGAACGGACGGGGCATGTCAGGCTCCTTCGGTGGAAAGCGGTGCGTGGACGGGCGTGGCGGCGCTTTTGTTGCCGGCGGATTCCTCGACGGCGTTCAGGATGTACTGCACGTTCAGTCCTTCTTCGAACGACGGCGACGGCTGGGTTCCGTCCCGCACGGCCAGCAGGAAGTCGCGGATTTGGTGGGTGAAGGTGTGTTCCCAGCCGATGATGTGGCCCTGCGGCCACCACGCATCAAGGTAGGGGTGGTCCGGTTCGCTGACGAGGATACGCCGGACGCCCTGCTCCCGGGCGGGCGCGGTGGCGTCCAGGAAGCCGAGTTCGTTGAGGTTTTCCAGGTCGAAGAGGATGCTGCCCTTATCGCCGTAGACCTCAATCTGGAGGGAGTTCTTCCGCCCGGTGGCCACCCGGGAGGCCTCCACCGAGGCGATGGCTCCGGAGGCGAGGGACAGTGTTGCCCAGGCGGCGTCGTCGACCGTGACGTCCTCCGGTCCGTTGGTGCCTGGGCGGCGGTCCACGAAGGTGTGGAGCCGGCCGCTGACCTCGGTGACCTGGTCGCCCAGGAGGTAGAGGACCTGGTCGATGGCGTGTGAGGCGATGTCGCCGAGGGCACCCGAGCCTGCTGTTTCTTTTCGCAGCCGCCAGGTCATGGGGGCCTGGTCATCGGCAAGCCAGTCCTGCAGGTAGGCGGCGCGGACATGCCGCACCGTGCCCACTCGGCCCTCGGAAATCAGTTCCCTGGCGAGGGCAAGTGCGGGGACCCGGCGGTAGTTGAAGCCGATCATCGACTGGACGCCGCGGGCCCGGGCCTTTGCCGCCGCGGCAGTCATGAGTTCAGCTTCGGCCAGGGTGTTGGCCAGGGGTTTTTCGACGAGGACGTGCTTGCCGGCCTCGAGGGCGGCGACGGCGATCTCGGCGTGCATCCAGCCCGGTGTGCAGATATCCACGATGTGGATGTCGTCGCGGGTGATGACGGAGCGCCAGTCGGTGGCGGACTCAGCCCAGCCGTACGTGGCTGCCGCCTGTGCCACCTGCCCGGCATCACGCCCCACGAGTACTTTCTGCTCGAAGGCCGGAACGTCGAAGAAGCTGGCCACGTTCCGCCACGCGTTGGAGTGGGCCTTTCCCATAAAGGCGTAGCCGATGGCGGCAACGCCGAGGGAACGGGCGCCGCTGGTTTGTGTCTGCTGTGTCATGGTCGGGGTTTCCTAGAGAGTGGCGGTTTCGGGTGCCCAGTCCTCGGGGAGGGCTGCGGAAGCCGGAGCGGAACTTTCCACGTTGATGAATGTGCCGGCATCGATGGATTCGGAAATGGAAACCATGCTGTCCAGGACGTGGTAGGCAAGGTCCCCGGTGGCGCGGTGCGGGACACCTGCCCGGATGGACCGGGCCATGTCCAGCACGCCCATGCCCCGGCCGTTCGCCGGGCCGGTGGCCGGGATGGTGGTCCAGTCCTCGTCTCCGGCACGCCACAGCCTGATATCGCCGTCGAAGTAATTGGGGTCCGGCAGGGAAATGGTGGCCTCGGTGCCGGTGATCTCCACAAAGCCCACCCGTGCGCGGGGGGATTCGAAGGAGAACACGCTGTGGGAGGAGGCGCCGGACTCGAACTGCACCATCGCTGAGACGTGGGTGGGTACCTCAACCGTGAATTCCTCGCCGGCCTTGGGCCCGGAACCGATGACGCGGACTTCCTTGGCCTTGGACCCGACGGCGGCCACCTTGCGGATGGAGCCGAATGCCTGGACCAGGGTGGTGAGGTAGTACGGGCCCATGTCGAACAGCGGGCCGGCGCCATGCTGGAACAGGAACGCCGGGTTGGGGTGCCAGGACTCCGGGCCGGGGGTCTGGAACGTGGTCATCGCGGTCAGGGGCGTGCCGATGTCTCCGCGCTGGATCAGGCGCAGGGCCGTCTGCAGCCCGGCGCCGAGGAAGGTGTCCGGTGCGCAGCCCAGGCGGATGCCTGCGGCGTCGGCGGTCTTGAGGAGCCCGAGCCCGGATTCCCGGTCCAGGCTGAACGGCTTCTCCGTCCAGACGTGCTTGCCGGCGTTTACGGCGGCTGTGGCCACCTCAACGTGCGCGGCCGGGATGGTCAGGTTGACGATGATCTCCACGTCCGGGTGGTGCAGTGCCTTGTCCACGCCGCCCCATTCCGGGATGCCGTACTCCTTGGCACGGGCCTCGGCCGCCTCTTCGAACATGTCGGCGATGACGTGGACCTTGAGGTCGGGGAACACGGTGAGGTTGTCCAGGTACTGCTTGCTGATGTTGCCGGCGCCGATGACGCCGACGCCTACCGGGCCTTTGCGTGCGGAAAGGGGACTCATGCCGTTGCTCCTTCTGCAGGGTTGCCGGCGGTGTTGCTGTTCAGGAAGGCCAGGCTTTGGGCGATGCCGTCGAAGATGTCGCCGGCATAGTCGTCGAATTCCACCACGCCTGTCTCCAGGGACTTCGCCGCTGCGATGACGTCCAGGACCGGGACCTTGCCTTGCCCTGCGGGCTGCTGCGCCTTGGTGTCCGTGGTCAGGGGGCCGTCCTTGATGTGGATGAGCTTCACCCGGTCACCCAGCCTGGCAAGGATGTCCACGGGGTCATGGCCGCCGACAGCCACCCAGTACGTGTCCACCTCCAGGACCAGTTCCGGATCCAGCAGGCCTGCGAAGTATTCCAGGGCGGTGCGGCCTTCAATGGTGGACTCCAGCTCCCACTGATGGTTGTGGTAGCCCACGCGGATGCCGTATTCGGCGCCCTTTTTGGCTGCTGCGTTGAGCCTGGCCGCCGTGGCCTGGATGTCCTCCGCATTCTGCCAGTGATCGGCAGGGATGAAGGGCTCGATGACGGTGGCAATGCCGAGTTCTTTGGCCGCTGCGAAAATTTCGTCCTGGTCCTGGCTGAGCAGCGGAGCGTGGCCGGAAGGTGCGGCCAGGCCGTTTTCCCTCAGCGCGGCGCCCAGCTCCCTGGCGGTGGCCACAAAGTTGTAGGGCTCCACCTGCGTGAAGCCGATCTCCGCCACCTTCCTGATGGTTCCGGGCAGGTCGTCCTCGATGGCGTTGCGCAGGGTGTAGAGCTGGACTGAATACGGCATGGTTCTCCTGGCTTCTTCGGCATGTGGCAGTGTCCCGCCGGCAGTTTGTCTTAGTGCAAAGCTAGAAGGACTTTTGCCGAAGGTCAAGCAAAAGTTGTGCGCGTGACAGAAGTAAGTGGGCGTGCTATCAATTTCGTATGACCAAAACCGCCGGCCGATTTGCTCCGCCTGACATCCAGGGGCTGCAGGGGCGTGCCGGGGATCTCTTCCAACTCCTGCGTGACGGCCAGGCACGGACGCGCGCCGAACTTGCCATCACTACCGGGCTGGCCCGCTCCACCGTTGCCTCCCGCATCGATGCCCTCATCAGCTCCGGCCTGGTTGGGCCCGCGGGGGAGGCAAGCTCCAGCGGCGGCAGGCCGCCGTCGCGCTTTGCCTTCAACCCGGCCGCGCGCGTTGTGCTGGCCGTCGACGTCGGGGCCACCCACGCGGTGGTGGCCGTCACTGACCTTGCCGGCAGCATTGTGGCGGAGCGCCGGCTGGAGCAGGAAGTGGCTGAGGGGCCGGAAGCCGTGTTGGGCCGGATCCTTGCCCTTGCACAAGAGCTGCTCGCCGAGGCCGGCCGCCCGCTCAAGGACCTTGCCGGAGTGGGCATCGGCCTGCCCGGCCCGGTTGAACACGACACGGGGCGGCCCGTTAAGCCGCCCATCATGCCGGGGTGGGACGGATTCGACGTGGTCCCGTATGTCCAGCGCTCGCTGCCGGTCCCTGTCCTGGTGGACAACGACGTCAACATCATGGCCCTCGGGGAGCGGACCGCCTACTGGCCCGAGCACAGCAACTTCCTGTTCATCAAGGTCGCCACGGGCGTTGGCGCGGGCATCATCAGCAGCGGACAGCTGCAACGCGGGGCAAACGGGACGGCCGGTGACCTGGGCCATGTCCGCGTGCCGCGGGGCGATGACGTCCTGTGCCGCTGCGGCAACTACGGCTGTCTCGAAGCGCTCGCGTCCGGGCCCGCCGTCGCC
The DNA here is from genome assembly GCF_003367205.1 of Arthrobacter sp. RT-1. Taxonomy (NCBI): domain Bacteria; kingdom Bacillati; phylum Actinomycetota; class Actinomycetes; order Micrococcales; family Micrococcaceae; genus Arthrobacter; species Arthrobacter sp. RT-1. Next base: position 66,403 of record NZ_QRGQ01000008.1, on the reverse strand, counting down.
CGGCAGCTCCACGCGCAGGGCCTGGATGCGGCAACGGGCGCCGACGTGCTTCGGCTTGTCCGGGAGGGGCACCCGCAGGCCGTCCAGGCGCTGCGCCAGGCGGGGCGCGATGTGGGCGACGTCCTGGCCGCCGCCGTCAACCTGCTCAATCCGTCCATGGTCATCATCGGCGGCAGCATCGGGGAGGCGGGGGAGCACCTTGTGGCCGGGATCCGCGAGGTGGTGTACCGCCGCTCGCTGCCGCTGGCCACGGCACACCTGCGGATCGGCATCTCGATGGCGGGGCACCGCGCGGCAATCCTCGGGGCCAGCCAGATGGTCACCCAGCACGTCCTGTCGCCCGACGTCGTCGAGGCAACACTCGCCGGAAGCGCTATTGCCGGCTAAGCTCCCGGACAAAAAACTGGCCCTGGTGATGGGATCACCAGGGCCAGTACGTAAAGCTATTTCCTGTCGGTCTCCGGACCGGAGCTGACTGCAGAGCTGCCGCCTCCGGAGCTTCCCCCGGAGCTTCCCCCGGAGCAGGACTCCGGGTCAGGGCAGGTTTCCGCGCATTCGTGCTTGGTGACGAGGTCGAACTGGACCCCGCGGTGCTGCTCGACGCCGGTGCGGATGGCCCGCTCCACCACGGAGGTGGCCAGGCGGCGGCGCAGCGAGAGCGGGTCCCGGCGCAGGTCCTTGGCCAGGGCGAAGCAGAGCAGCAGCATCACGACGACGAACGGCAGCGCCGCAACGATGGTGATCCGCTGCAGGCCCGACAACGCTTCGGAAGGTTCGTCACCGCCGGCCAGGAGCATGACTGCCGCCACTGCACCGGTGAGCGTTCCCCAGAAGATGACCAGGCCGCGCTTCGGCTCCGATGAGCCGTTGGAGCTCAACGAGGACATAACCAACGACGCCGAGTCCGCGCCGGTGATGAAGAAGATGGCAACCAACACCATGGCCAGGACCACGACGGCGGCGATCAGCCAGGCCGGCAGGGGCAGGTTCTTGACCAGGTTGAACAGGGCGCCGTCGAAATCAATGCTGGCAGTTCCGTCGGTGACCGTCATCAGGCCCGGCAGGTTTGCCTTGTCGGCGTCCTGCTGGATCTTGAAGGCAGTACCGCCGAAGATGCCGAACCAGATGACGCTCACGATGCTCGGGACCAGCAGGACGCCGGTCACGAACTGCCGGATGGTCCGGCCACGGCTGATGCGGGCAATGAACATCCCCACGAAGGGCGTCCAGGAAATCCACCATGCCCAGTAGAAGATGGTCCAGCCTGACATCCAGGTACGGAGTGCTTCGTCACCCACGGCCTCGGTGCGGGAGGACATCTCTGCCAGGTCACGGGCGTAATCTCCCACAGCCGACGGGATGAGGTTGAGGATGAACAGGGTGGGCCCGGCAATGAAGACGATCAAAGCAAGGATGACGGCCAGGACCATGTTGGTGTTGGACAGCCACTGGATGCCGCGGCTGATGCCGGACACGGCCGAGGCGACGAAGCACGCCGTCAGGATGGCGACGATGGCCACCAGGACGGGAGTCCCGATTTCACCCACGTAACCGTTGGAGGTGAGGCCGCTTCCGATCTGCAGTGCTCCGAGGCCCAGCGACGCGGCCGTGCCGAAAAGCGTGGCGAAGATGGCGAGGATGTTGATGAACTTCCCCACCGGGCCTTCCACCGTCCTGATGCCGAACAGCGAGGTGAAGGCAGCCGAGATCAGCTGCTTGCGGCCCAGCCGGTAGGTGCCGTACGCCATGGCAATACCCACCACTGCGTACATGGCCCAGGGGTGGAGGGTCCAGTGGAAGATGGACGTGGCCATCGCTGTCTGGATGGCGTCCGGCGTGCGGCCGTCCACGGTGCCGGGCGGGGGAGTGATGAAGTGGTACAGGGGCTCTGCGACACCGTAGAACATCAGGCCGATGCCCATGCCGGCGGCGAACATCATCGACACCCAGGACACGGTCCGGAACTCGGGCTTTTCGCCGTCCTTGCCCAGCGGGATGTTTCCGAACTTGCCCAGGGCCAGCCACAGGACAAAAACGACGAAGAGGGAGGCCAGGACCATAAAGAGCCAGCCCGTGTACTCCATTACCCAGTCGAGGGCTGCGGTGGAGGTTGTGGAAAGGCTTTCCTTGCCAACGAACCCCCAGACCACGAAGGCCAGGGCGAGGACGCCCGTGATGCCGAACGTGGTCTTGTCGAGGATGAGCTTGCGGTTGCGGCGTTCGGAGACTGCCTGCTCGGTCTTGCTCTGGCGCAGCTCCTCGAGGATCTGCTCGTATTCTTCTGTCTCCGGAAGGATGGCGGTCTCGCTTTCGGCCGGGGCAGTTTCTGCCGGCGTGCCGGCGGCGGCAGCTCCGGCTGCCGGGACGGTGCTGTCCTTCACGTCCGGGTTCGGCCTGACAGGGGCTTCCAGTGGATCGCTGTCCACGGGAAGGCCGTTCGGTTTGGGGGATGATATTTCGCTGTTGATAGCCATGAGCGGGTTCCTTTGCTCGGCGAGTCACGGGCAGGCATTGATGCATGCCCTTGGGGCGATAGTCCGGGCGGAAGGTTGGGGTCCACGCCCGATTCGCTGACTGTGGTGTCGCACCTCTTTAGGTTCAGGGTTCTTATTCACATAGGAAGGGCCGGGAAGCCCTGGGGGAGGTGTTCCGCAAGAATCAACAGAATTCGCGCTAAGCAACAGAGTGCGCTAGACCACATTCAAAGTCAAGGTTTTTCTGGAGGCGCCCTGTAACTCTTGACACGTTAAACGCCCGAAACACACTGTTGCATGTCGTGATTCATGTTGCGCAGGACGCCGCCTCAACGGCCACCCTGCCGGGACGTCCGATCCGTTCCCGGCCGGCATAAACATTGAGGCTGTGCCCTCTGCTGAATCCCACCAGGGTCACCCCGGTCTCGGCAGCAAGGTCCGCGGCAAGACTGGAAGGCGCGCTAACGGCAGCCAGGACCGGGATTCCCGCCAGGGCGGCCTTCTGGACCAGCTCAAACGAGGCGCGGCCCGAGACCTGCAGGACGGTGCCCCGCAGCGGCAGCAGCCCCTCCCGCAGCGCCCAGCCCACTACTTTGTCCACCGCGTTGTGGCGGCCCACGTCCTCGCGCAGGCACAGCAGTTCAGGTTCATCCCCGTCCATCCTGAACAGGCCCGCTGCATGGACGCCGCCGGTCTTGTCGAACACGGCTTGGGCCTCCCGCAACCTTTCCGGCAACCCGGCCAGGAGGTCCACGGGAACCCGCAGCCCGTCCCCGGAGGGGTCGAAGTGCAGGGTCTTGCGGACGGCGTCGATGGATTCGGTCCCGCAGATGCCACAGGAGCTTGATGTGTAGACGTGCCGCATGGTGTCCGGAATGGCCGCGCCAGGTCCCAGCTGGGCATCCACCACGTTGAAGGTCTGCACATCCCCGTTCCTGCCGGCGCAGAAGCGCAGCGACACCAGGTCTGACTGCTGGCGGATGACGCCTTCCGAGACGAGGAAACCGGCCACGAGGTCAAAGTCGTCGCCGGGAGTCCTCATGGTGACGGCAAAGGACTGTCCTGCCAGCCGGATTTCCAGTGGCTCCTCGGCGGCGAGGACATCCTCCTTGAACCGGACGGGGAACTCGGTGGCTGATCCATCCAGGTGGAAACGGTGGATCTTCCGGCGCTGGGTCATACGGGCCATGGCGTGTATCCCTGACTGTTCGTGGAATCTATGGTCTCACCTGGCTGTGTCCAGGGAAGAGGGAGGACGGGGACAGGTTCGCCTGACTGAACACCGCATGGGGGAACGGCCATAACGCCGTCCGCCCATGCCAGGCCGCGCATCATGCCCGGACCCGTGTGTTGGAGCGGAAACGCCAGCCCGGAAAGGTATCTGCAGGGGATGAGCCGGGTACGTCCCGCGTCCGGTTCGATGTCACTGCCGGACAGCACCTGGTCCAGCGGCCGCAGCTGCCGGTTTCCGAGGGCAGCCAGCAGCGGTGCACCGATGGTCAGGAGCGCCATCATGGCCGCCAGGGGATTTCCGGGCAGTCCGACGACGAAGCGGCCGTCCGGGAGTCCGGCCAGCACGGCGGGGTGGCCGGGGCGCATGGCGATCCCGTCCAGCAGCAGTTCGCCGCCCAGCGCGGCTATGGCCGCGCGGAAGTGGTCCGTCCCGGACTTGCCGGTCCCGCCTATTGTGATGATAACGTCGGGCCGTTCAGCGGCCGGCGCGGCACCGTCCGCCAGGGCGGCGAGCCACTCGCTGAACGAGTCGCCGATCCTCACGGGAGGGCCGGCAGTACCTCCGAGCTGCCCGACTACCGTGCCCAGCTGCGGGCCAAAGGTGTCCCTGACCTGTCCCGGTGCAGGAACGCCGTGCGTCACCACTTCCGCCCCCGTCAGTACGACGGCGACTGCGGGCCGGGCGTGGACCGGGACTTCGTCGTGGCCTGCTACGGCCGCCAGGGCGAGGTGCGCAGGGTTGAGGACAGTACCGGCTGGCAGCAGCACGTTGCCTGCCCTTGCCTCCTCACCGGCCGGACGTATGTGCTGGCCGGGATGCGGCTCTCCCTGGCGCGCATCTAGACGCAGCGTGAGAACGTGCCTGCCTGCGGCGTCCGTGGATACCTGGCCGCTTTCCTTGCGCAGGACGGCGCCGGCGCCGTCCGGTACCAGTCCCCCGGTGGCAATGACGCGTGCCCGGTTCGGTAAGAGCACCTGGTCCGCCGGCAGCGTCGCGTGCTGCGGTGAAGGGTTGTCCTCCGGAAGAAGCCAGGGGCCCGGGCCGTTCACGGCCCAGCCGTCCATGGCTGATGATGCATAGTGCGGAAGGTCCTGCAGTGCAGTGACATCCCGGGTGAGGACACGGCCGGCTGCGTCAGCCAGGGGCAGGCTCGCCGGCGGGAGCGGCCTGGCGCAGTCGAAGGCGAGCTGCCGGGCTTCAGCCCAGGTGGGAGACCCATTACGGACAACCGCTGCGCGGGAATCAGAAGGTTGGAATACGAGTTCCTCGGTGAGCATCGGTGCTCCCTCTCATTGCGCTGAATATCGGCAGGCACGGAAAATGGCCCCGTTTCCGAAAGTGGTGCTTCGATGAGGAATACCTCCCCAGGTTTTAGGCCCACCGAAGCACCATTTACGGAAACGGGACCATCAGGTCCATGTGTTTTAGCCGGCCGCCTGGAGGACGCCGGATTCGGCAATCAGCGACCCTGACTGGTTCCGGGCTGCTTCCACCGTGTGCAGGAGCAGCAGGGCGGTGGTCACCGAGCCAACACCTCCGGGGACAGGGGTCAGCGCAGCCGCGACGCCGCGGACGCTGTTCCCGTCCACATCGCCTACCAGCGAACCGTCGGCAAGGACGTTCGTGCCGACGTCGACCACTACCGTCTTCTCGGAAACGTCACTGCCCGTCAGCAGGCCTGTCCGTCCGGCGGCCACCACCACGATGTCCGCCTCCCTGGTGTAGGTCCCGAGCGGACCCGACCTGGAATGGCAGACCGTGACCGCCGCGTCGCGTTCCAGCAGCAACAGGGACAGCGGCTTTCCCACCACGGCGGACCGGCCAACAATCACGGCGTTCCGGCCCGCCACCGGGACGGCGTAGTGGTCAAGGATCTCGACGACGGCCCGGGCGGTGGCCGGTGCGAACGCGGGCTGGCCCACGGCCAGCCTGCCGAGGCTCAGCGGGTTGGCTCCGTCAATGTCCTTCTCCGGCGCGATGAGTCCCACCAGGGCGTCCGCCTGCACCCCCGCGGGAAGCGGCGTTTGCAGGATGATGCCGTTCACGGATGGCTCGGCGGCCAGGTCCCGCAGGACGCTGGCCAGCACCTGCTCGGTGGCGTCATGGCCCAGGTCGAGGACCCGGCAGCCAATGCCGGCGCGTTCTGCCGCGCGCTCAATGGAGCGCACGTACCAGCGCGTCGATTCGTCATCGGTGGCCATAACCACCGCAAGGACGGGACGCACGCCGTGCTGTTCCAGGGTCCGGGCCTCGTCCTGCGTCCTTTCGCGGATGATCCCGGCGAGGGACGTTCCCGACAATGTCGCGGTTTCAGTGCTCAACGAAGGATCCTTTCACGTACGCGTGCCGCAAGGGTGTCGGCGGCCATGACCACTTTGTCCTCCAGGCCGTCCGTCCGCTGGACCAGCCCTGCGCGTGCCCCGGGGTCCTTGATGGCCACCACGTTGATGTCGATATTCACCCGTGCGGTGGTTGCGGCTGCGCGGGCGGCGTCCGCGGCGGCCGCGACGTCGCTGATGACGTTCGCGTTCGCGACGTCAAACAGTTCCGTTGCGAGCTCCACTACGGCACCGGCAACCGTGACGAGGTGCGCCGGTGTCTGTGCCGCCTGGACGAGCGCGGCGTCAATAGTGGCGGCGCGCGCGGCCTTGAGTTCGTCCGTCGTCGCGGGGAGCTTGTAGGCGTCGATCACAGCCTGGAAGGCCTGCTCATCGGCGTCGGCCAGGCCCACTGCCTCATTGACCAGATCGTCCGCGGCCTGCGTGATCCGCTGCACCAGGGCGGCGTGCTGCTCGTACTTGCCGCCTGTGGTGTAGCGGGCCACCATGGCCACCAGGGCTGCACCCTGGGCGGCGTGCAGCGCGGCTGCCGCGCCGCCGCCCGGGGTGGGCTGCCGTGAGGCGAGCCGCGTGAGGTAGCTGCCGATCGTCTCTTCGCTGATCATGGCTTAGCCGCGGAGCCGGGTCATGGTGGGGTCGTACAGCGGATCCTGGGTGACGGTGGCAACAATGCGCCGTCCGAAGTACTCAATCTCCACGGAGTCGCCCACTGACACGGCGCTTGGGAGGTAGGCGTAGGCGATCGGTTTGCGCACGGTGTAGCCGTACGCGGCGCTCGTCACGTAGCCCACTGCCTGGTCCTTGTAGAACACAGGTTCCTTGCCCAGCACGATGGACCGGCCGTCGTCGACCGTGAGGCACCGCAGGCGCCGGGCGGAGTTCTCCTCGGTGCGGCCTTCCAGGGCTGCCTTTCCCACGAAGTTGTCCTTGGCCATCTTGACGGCGAATCCCAGGCCTGCTTCGAGGGGGTCGTGTTCGGTGGTCATGTCGGTGCCCCAGGAGCGGTAGCCCTTTTCCAGGCGGAGGGAGCTGAAAGCTGCCCGGCCGGCTGCAATTATGCCGAAGGGCTGGCCGGCTTTCCACAGCGCGTCCCAGAGGCGCTGGCCGTTGTCCGCGCTGGTGTAGAGCTCCCAGCCCAGTTCGCCAACGTAGGACAGGCGCATGGCCGTGACCGGCACGCCGCCGATGACCACATTCTTGGACCGGAAGTATTTCAGCCCGTCGTTGGAGAAGTCGTCGCTGCTGACCGCACCCACCACTTCGCGTGCGAGCGGGCCCCAGAGGCCGATGCAGCAGGTGCCGCCGGTGGTGTCGCGGACCTGGACCCAGTCGCTGGCCGTGCCGTTTTCGGTCTGGTGCCGGGCTGCCCGCTCGAAGTAGGCGGTGTCGATGTTGCCGTTGGCTCCGAGCTGGAAGGTGTCTTCACTCAGGCGGGCCACGGTGATGTCGCTGCGGATGCCGCCTGCGTGGTCCAGCAGGAGGGTGTAGGTGACGGCGCCGGGCTTCTTGGACATGTCCGCGGTGGTCAGTTCCTGCAGCAGCTTCTGGGCTCCGGGGCCGGAAACCTCAAGGCGCTTGAGGGGGGTCATGTCGTACATGGCGACGGCGGTACGGGTCTTCCACGCTTCGGCTGCGGCGATGGGGGAGCTGAACATTCCGGACCAGGCATCCCTGGCGGGCGGCTGCCAGTCGGCGGGCATCTCCTTGAGGAGGTCTGCGTTGGCTTCGAACCAGTAGGGACGCTCCCATCCGGCGCCCTCCAGGAAGAACCCGCCCAGCTGCTTGTGCCGGGCATGGAAGGGGCTGACCCGCAGGTTGCGGGGGGAGAGCTTGGGCTGCAGCGGGTGGAGGACGTCGTAGATTTCCACGAAGTTCTGCTGCGAGGTCTCGCTGACGTATTCGGGGGTGAGCTGCACGTCCTCGAACCGGTGGATGTCGCAGTCGCCCAGGTCGATGCGGGACTTGCCCTCCACGAGGAGTTCGGCCACGGCGCGGGCGATGCCTGCGGAGTGCGTAACCCACACGGCCTCGGCAACGAAGAAGCCGTCCAGTTCCTTGGATTCGCCCACCAGCGAACCGCCGTCGGGGGTGAAGGAGAAGATGCCGTTGAAGCCATCCTCGATTTCGCTTTCCCGCAGTGCCGGCAGGATCTGCTTGCTTGCTTCCCACGCTGGCAGGAAGTCCTCCAGCGTGAAGTCCAGGCGTGAGGGCATGTTGTGCTCGCTGATCTCGTTCGGCTTGAAGCTTCCAAGCTCGTCGAGGTCCACCGGCATGGGGCGGTGGGCGTAGGAGCCGATGCCGTACCGGTCACCGTGTTCGCGGTAGTAGAGGTCCTGGTCCTGGTGGCGCAGGATGGGCAGCTGGGCGCCGTTGGGCAGCTCGTTCTTGCCCTTCTGGGCGGGTACCGGGGTGGTCTTGACGTACTGGTGTGCCAGCGGGAGGAGCGGAACGGACATCCCGATCAACTCGCCCACCTTGGCGCCCCAGAAGCCGGCGCAGGAAACCACGATGTCCGCAGGGATCACGCCGTCGGAGGTCTCGACGCCGGTCACGCGGCGGTTTGCCTGCTCGATACCGGTCACCTCGGTGTTGCCGATGTACTTCACGCCGGCGGCTTCGGTGCGCTTGATCAGCAACTGCACTGCACGGGCTGCAAGTGCCAGGCCATCGGTGGGGACGTGGAGGCCACCCAGGATGTCTTCCTCATTGATCAGCGGGTAGAGCTCCTTGCACTCCTCACGGGAGAGGATCCTGCCGTCGATGCCCCACGATTGTGCGTAGCCGAGCTTGCGCTTAAGGTCGGCAAGGCGCGTCTCCGTGGTGGCGACTTCCAGGCCGCCCACCTGGTTGAAGCAGCTGACGCCGTCCTCGGTCAGGGACAGCAGCTTTTCCACCGTGTACTTGGCGAACAGTGCCATGGACTTGGACGGGTTGGTCTGGAAGACCAGGCCGGGGGCGTGGGAGGTTGACCCGCCCGGCATGTTGAGCGGGCCCTGGTCCAGGACCGTGATGTTGTTCCAGCCCCTGGTGACGAGCTCATCGGCGAGGTTGGTGCCGACGATGCCGGCTCCGATGATGACAATGCGTGGCGACGATTCCATGTGGTTGCTCCTGCTGCTGTTCGTGTCTAAGTCTGTTGATGGGGCGCGGCCGGTTACCGGAACACGACCGTGCTGGACTCATCCAGCAGCACGCGGTGTTGGCAGTGCCATCGCACAGCCCGGGACAGCGCGAGTGCTTCCGCATCCTGCCCCACCGTGGACAATGCCGACGGACCATAGCTGTGGTCCACGCGGATCACTTCCTGCTCGATGATGGGTCCCTCATCCAGGTCTGCGGTGACGTAGTGGGCGGTGGCGCCCACCAGCTTGACGCCGCGGTCATAGGCCTGGTGGTAGGGGCGGGCGCCCTTGAAGCCAGGGAGGAAGGAGTGGTGGATGTTGATGGCACGGCCTTCCAGTGACCGGCACAGGTCGTTGGAAAGCACCTGCATGTACCGGGCCAGGACCACCAGGTCCACGTTGTACTCCTCCACCAGGTCCAGGAGCCGGCGCTCGGCGTCGGCCTTGGTGTCTGCCGTCACGGGAATGTGAATGAACGGCAGGCCGGCTGCTTCCGCCATGGCGCGGTGGGTCTCGTGGTTGGAAACCACCAGGACCAGGTCACCGCCCAGGGTGCCGCCGCGCCAACGGAAGATGAGGTCGTTCAGACAGTGGCCGAACTTGGAGACCATCACCAGGACGCGCTGCTTGGTCTGGTCATGGAAGCTGAACTTCATGTCGAAACGGTCGGCGATGGAACGGAACTCTTCTTCGAGCATGTCCGGGGTGTAGTCGGGGGAACCTGAGAACGCGGTGCGCAGGTGCAGGGTCTCACGCAGGCTGTCGTCGAACTGCTGGTGTTCGTCGATGTTGAAGCCCCGCTCGAACAGGAAGGTGGTTACGGCCTGGACGATCCCGGCGCGCTCGCGGCACGACAGTGTGAGCACGAATTTCTGCGCCTGCTCCTGGACCGGTGCCGCAAGTACAGCAGCTGACGACTCTGTTTGCATGAGGGTCATGTCCCCTCCTCCTTCAAGATATATCCCTGTGTATCGGACTGATATATTAGGTTGGAGATCAGCGTATACTGGTCCATGAGTGAGGTCAATAGTCATTTCTGGCCCGAGGAAGGGGTCCTAGCGTGGCGTTTGAAACTTTGGCGGTGGCTGATGATGTCAGCAGGAAGTCCCTTGCGGATGTGGCGTATAAGAGCATCCGTGACCGGCTCCTGATGCTGGACATCAAGCCCGGTGAACTCCTCAATGATGACTCTCTTGCCAAAGCCCTTGGCGTGGGCCGCACGCCCATCCGCGAAGCCCTGAAGCGGCTGGAGCTGGACCGCCTGGTGGTCACCTACCCGCGGCGCGGCACGTTCGCCACCCGCGTGGACGTCACGGATCTTTCGTTCATCTCGGAAATACGCGCCCAGCTTGAGCCCCTTGCGGCCTCGCGTGCTGCGCGGGTGGCAACTGAAGCCGTCCGGGCACAGCTGCGGGCCATCCTCAAAGATGTTGAGGCCTTTGATGCCGGCGCCGCCTCGGTGACTGAAACGCTGAGGCTGGACGCCCGCGTGCACCAGGGCATCTACGCGGCAGCAGCGAATCCCCACCTTGAGGACATCCTCATCCGCTATGACAACCTGGCGACCAGGATCTGGTGCATGGTCATCGACCGACTTCCGGATCTTTCCCTCCATGTGCACGAACACCTCGACCTGCTCCGCGCCGTCATCGAGGGTGACGAGGCCAGGGCTGCCGACCTGGCGCGGGTGCACGTGAGCGGATTCGAGCATGCGGTCCGGGAGGCGCTTTTCAGCGCCTAGGTTTCGCCGCCGCCGCACTCCGGACGCCGGGGCCTCATTGACAGGAAATGTGACCTGCAACATACTTGAGCTGACTTTTGATATATCAATGAAATATCAGCTCGTATGGTGCCCAGGATGACGAAGCCTGGCGCCCGGACGGTGGAGGAACATATGAAACCAGGCGCATCCGCAGACACGGTTTCCGCAGGCGGCAGCCTCACCAGGACGAAGAAGGGCACGTCCGGCAGCCAGAACGGACGTGGAATGCGCGGTGACTGGGCGCGCTTGACCGGCCACACCGTTGAAGTGTGGCTGCTGGGCGAGCACGTCATGACCGGGGTGGTTGACCAGGCCTCGGAAGACGATTCGGTCCTGTGGATAGCCGGTGCGGGCATCAGTACGCGCCGGCTCTTCGACAAGTCCACCGGCTACCAAGTGTGGGTCTGAGGCAGCCAAAGTCCCGCCGGGCTCCCGCCATCGTGGCTGGGGGACGTATTCTTAGAACAAGGTTTTGCAGTAGGCCGAAGCGCTTCAAGCAAGGCATGGAGTATGGCCGCTGAACCCTCGGGGCAGGTTGGCTGGGGACCTCTTCCAATGCCACCGGAGCCGGTATTCGACAGCAAGGACGTCGAGACCTACCTCTGGGAAGTCACCCGTGACTTCATGACGGACATCAAGGGTGAAAGCCGCGGCATCAGCTGGGCGGCCACCCTCTTCCGCCTGGGTAAGGCGCACACGCTTGCCGCCAGTACCGACCAGGCGCGCGAGGCGGACCGGGAGCAGTGCTCCTTTGCGGACGGCCCGGTCATGGAGGCGCTGCGGACGGGCGAATTCGTCCTGCTCTCCGACCTCAGCCGGGACAGGCGCTGGCCGGGGTACTCCAGTGCGGCCGCGGGCCACGGCGTCCAGTCGCTCCTGTCCGCGCCCATCGTCTCCGAAGGCGGGGCGAGCGCGGCCATCAACCTTTACGGCTCCGAGCCCCACACGTTCACCAGCGACGACCTCCTGCGGAGCCGCAACTACGTGCAGCAGGTGGCCCGCGCCCTGCGCGTGGTGGTCAGGGTGGCCGAGCGGGCGGAAGCGACGGCGGGAATCGCCGTGGTGCAGAGCTCGCTGGTGCTGGTGGACCTGGCCGTGCGCAGCCTGATGAACGAGTACGGCCTCAGCCGGGAGGGTGCCCTCCGGTTCCTGCAGACGCAGGCGCTGCACCATGAACTGGACCTGCGGGACGCCGCCTTGAACGTGGTGGTGCCCGGAGCGGCAGCGGGAATGGGCGGGCCGGCAATGGACCTGCCCCTGGCAGACCGGCCCGCCGCAGAGCCTCCACAGCCGCAGCAGGACATACCCGACGGCGCGGTGGACTGGCGCCTGCCTGCGCCGGCCGAGCTGGATCAACAGCCACAAATGCCACCCGGGGCGGGGGCCGCAAAGAAGCAGCGCCCGCCGTCGCGTCCACGAAGGAGGACGGCATGACGACCGAAGAGCAGGACCTGCGGGCCGGCACCGGGGCGGGGGAACGGCACCCCTGGCACCGCTTCGTGGTGATCGGCGATTCCTATACCGAGGGCGTGGGAGACCCTGAACCGCGCAGCCAGGGCGGCCTCCGGGGCTGGGCGGACCGGGTGGCGGAGGAGTTGAGCGACGGGCAGCCGGACTTTGCGTACGCCAACCTTGCCGTGCGGGGCATGCTGCTGGGGCAGATCCTGGACCGCCAGCTGGCTCCCGCGCTGGCCCTGAAGCCGGACCTGATTGGCATGTCCGGGGGTGGAAACGACGTAATCTTCCGGCTCGGCGATCCGGACAAGCTCGCGGAAAAGATGGATGAGGCCGTGGGCCTGGTGACCGGAACCGGCGCCACAGTCCTCCTTTTCGCGGGGCCGGACTGGGGCGATATTCCCGTGTTCAGCCAAATCCGCGGAAGGGTGGCCATCTACAACGAGCATCTTCACAGGATTGGCCTGCGGCACCACGCCATCGTGGTGGACCTGTGGTGCCTGCCGGAGCTGCAGGACGGCAGGATGTGGGACCGGGACCGGCTGCACCTTTCGCCGCTGGGCCACCATGCCGTAGCGGTTGCAACGCTCAACGCGCTGGGCGTTCCGCACACCCTCAAGCCCCTCCAGCCCCGGCCGCTGCCGGCCCAGGGCTGGACCCAGGCCCGGGCGGAGGACCTGATCTGGGCGCGGCAGTATTTCTTTCCCTGGGTGCTGCGGCGCCTGCACCCCCGTCCCGACGATGATTCCCTGGTGGCAAAACGGCCACAGCCGGGACCCATCTTCGGCCTGGGCCGGCCGGGACCGTTCCCCCCGGGCCACCCGGCCGGGCGCAGCGCCGCGAAAGGCGCCGCCGTCGACCGCAACGTCGAAGGGGAGGAATCGGACGAAGTGGCCTAACCGTGGCCGCTCCGCAGCCTGCCAGAGTTAGCGCCTAGCGCTTTTTCGGCGCCCGCTTGGGGGCGGCGTTGGCCGCGGCTTTGGCCGCCGGCGGCAGGCCTGCCTGTTCGGACTCCGGCTCAGCTACAGTGCCCCGGGCCTTCGCGATGGCCTTCATTCCGTGGTAGATCACCAATGCCGCGGCCGACCCCAGCGCGATGCCGGTAAAGGTCAGCTCGCCGATGGTCCAGGTGTAGTCAGCGATGCCGATAATCAGGGCCACGGCTGCCGTGGTCAGGTTCACGGGGTTCGAAAAGTTCACCTTGTTCTGGACCCAGATCTTGACGCCCAGGATGCCGATCATGCCGTACAGCATGGTGGCGGCGCCGCCCAGGACGCCCGGCGGGACGGTGGCAACGAGTTCGCCGAACTTGGGGGAGAAGCTCAGCAGGATGGCGAAGATGCCCGCCACCCAGTAGGCCGCCGTCGAGTAGACCTTGGTGGCGGCCATAACGCCGATGTTTTCAGCGTAGGTGGTTGTTCCCGAGCCGCCGCCGAAGCCGGCGAGGACGGTTGCGGCGCCGTCGGCCATCAGCGCACGTCCGGAGACGCCGTCGAGGTTCTGCCCTGTCATTGCGGCCACTGATTTCACGTGGCCGATGTTCTCGGCCACCAGCACCAGGACCACGGGCACGAACAGGCCAAGGACGCCGATGTGGAACTCGGGGGTCTGGAACTGCGGAAGGCCCACCCAGGCGGCGGCCTCCATCTTGTCGTAGCTGACCTCGCCGCGCAGCATGGCCACAAGGTATCCGACCACCACGCCCACCAGGATGCTGAGCCGGCCGAGGATCCCGCGGAAGAGGACGCTGACCAGGATGATGGTGGCGAGGGTGACGACGGCGGTGACGGGCGCGGCGTCGAAGTTCTGCTTGGCGGCGGGGGCAAGGTTAAGGCCGATGAGCGCCACGATGGCGCCGGTGACGATGGGCGGCATGAGGCGGTTGATCCAGCCTGCGCCGAACTTCTGCACGATGGCGCCCACGAGGGCCAGCGCCGCGCCGGCGAGCACCACTCCGCCCAGGGCGCCGGGCACGCCGAATTGCTGCTGGGACGCCATGATGGGGGCGATGAACGCGAAGCTGGAGCCGAGGTAGCTGGGCACGCGGCCCTTGGTGATCACCAGGAACAGCAGCGTGCCGATGCCGGAGAAGAACAGGGTGGTGGCCGGCGGCATTCCGGTGATGATGGGCACCAGGAATGTTGCGCCGAACATGGCCACCACGTGCTGCATGCCCACGCCGATGGTCAGCGGCCAGGCCAGCCGCTCGTCAGGCGCCACCACGTGGCCGGGCTTGATGGATTTGCCGGTGCCGTGCAGCTTCCACTTGATTCCGAGCATGCTCATGGGCTGGGCCTTTCACAGGGGGTTGCCGCCGATGGCGAAGATGAACTGCCACCAGAATACCGCCCGGCCGGGCTGTGCCGAAGGTCACGTACCGTCACGGGAAGAGGACGGGAGAACTTGAAGTTGCAACTATGGACAGCAGAGAGGCCACTCCGGCAGGCGGGGCGGCGCAGCGAAAGGTATGCCAATGACCATTGCACACGAAGAAGCGGTTATCGATCCGGCCGCCGTCGACGCCATTTTCGCCCAGGCCCGCACCGCCAACTCCTTCCAGGGGGAAGTGACCGGAGAGCAGGCCCAGGCCATCTACGAACTCACCAAGTTCGGCCCCACCGCCTTCAACTCCCAGCCGCTGCGCGTCACCTACGTCCGCTCCGACGAGGCCCGCGCCAAGCTCGTGGACGCCCTGATGCCCGGCAACCGAGCCAAGACCGCGTCCGCGCCGCTGGTGGCCATCCTCAGCTACGACACCGACTGGGCCGGCCAGTGGGACAACTTCCTCCCCGGCTACAACGCCCCCAAGGCAATGTACGACGCCAACCCTGAGCTCGCCGCGGCCACGGGCAACAACAACGCCCACCTGCAGGCCGGCTACTTCATCCTGGCGGTCCGCTCGCTCGGCTTCGCGGCCGGCCCCATGACCGGCGCGGACTTCGGTGCCATCGACGAGGCCTTCTTCCCGGCCGGCGACCAGAAGAGCTTCCTGGTGGTCAACATCGGCCAGCCGGCCGAGGACGCCTGGGGCGAAGCCAAGCCCAAGTTCGCTTACGAGGACGTCGTCCGCACCGTCTAACCCCCCAGGCGGTGGTTGAGCCTGTCGAAACCCCGAATGCTCTATCACTTATGGTCCTTCCGGCCGCCCGGAAAGGACCATAAGTGATAGAGCATCGGTGGTTAAGGAGTGGGAAACTGTGCCTATGCAGATGCGGAACCTCATCTTCGTGGCGTTCGTCGAGCCGGTGGCTGAAGGCCAGGTGTTCCTGCGGTCCGCGTGGCCGCTGCACATTACTTTGGTGAGGTTCGACGTCGGCTCTCCGGACAGTGCCGACGACGCCGTCCGCCTGGCAGAACAGGCCGGCCCGCACGCATCCGCTGCCCTCGGTGCCGGCCTGACAGTGGGGGAGGACGCGGCCTTCGGCAGGAACGGAACCGTGCCCGTCAGCCTGGTGGACCCGCACCCCGCCCTCCAGGCACTGCACGAGCAGTTCGTCCATGCGGTCACGGACCTGGGCGCCACCATCCTGACCCCGCGCCACACGCTCTCCGGCTACCGCCCGCACGTGTCGCACCACGGTGCTGCAGGAGCGGGAGTAAAGCGCCTTCACCCCGGAGACGCCGTCGTGCTTGACCGGATCGCCTTGGTGGACATGGCGCCGGATGGTGACCACACCATCCGGCGCGTGCTCCGGCTGTGGAGCCGGGAACCGGAGGCCGGTTAGGCGATGACGCCGTCCACCAGCGCCTTGGCCTCGGCCTGGACCTGCTTGAGGTGCTCCTCGCCCTTGAAGGACTCGGCGTAGATCTTGTACACGTCCTCGGTGCCGGACGGGCGCGCCGCGAACCAGGCGTTCTCGGTGACCACCTTGAGCCCGCCGATGGATGCGCCGTTGCCGGGCGCCTCGGTGAGCTTGGCGGTGATGGCCTCGCCGGCCAGTTCAGTGGCGGTAACGTCCGACGGCGACAGCTTGCCGAGCGCCGCCTTCTGCTCACGGGTGGCTGCTGCATCAATGCGTGCGTAAACGGGGGCGCCGAACTGGTCGGTCAGGCCCTTGTACAGCTGTGAAGGGGACTTGCCCGTCACAGCCGTGATCTCCGAGGCGAGCAGCGCCAGCAGGATGCCGTCCTTGTCCGTGGTCCACACGCTGCCGTCCTTCTTGTTGAAGGAGGCGCCGGCGGATTCCTCGCCGCCAAAGGCACCCTCGCCGGAGAGCAGCCCGGGCACGAACCACTTGAAGCCGACAGGCACCTCCACCAGTTTGCGCCCCAGGCTTTCGGCCACGCGGTCGATGATCGAGGAGGACACCAGGGTCTTGCCCACCACCGAGGCCGGGTTCCAGCCGCTGCGGTTCCGGTAAAGGTAGTCAATGGCGACGGCGAGGTAGTGGTTCGGGTTCATCAGCCCGCCGTCGGGGGTGACGATGCCGTGGCGGTCCGCGTCCGCATCGTTGCCGGTGGCCACATCGAAGGCAGAACCGCCGTCGGACATCCGCTTGATCAGCGACGCCATGGCCGCCGGCGATGAGCAGTCCATCCGGATCTTTTCGTCCCAGTCCAGGGTCATGAACGCCCACTGCGGGTCCACCGTGGGGTTCACCACGGTGAGGTTCAGGTGGTGGCGTTCGCCGATCTCGCCCCAGTAGTCCACCGCTGCGCCGCCCATGGGGTCGGCCCCGATCCGTACGCCGGCGTCGCGGATGGCGTCCAGGTTCAGGACGGAGGGGAGGTCGTCCACGTAGCTGCTGAGGAAATCGAACTTGCCGGTGGTGTCCGCGGCCAGCGCATCGGCCAGCTGGACACGCTTCACGCCGCGCAGGTCATTCTCAAGCAGTTCGTTGGCGCGGTTGGCGATCCAGCCGGTGGCGTCGGAATCGGCGGGTCCGCCGTGCGGGGGGTTGTACTTGAAGCCGCCGTCAGCCGGCGGGTTGTGGCTGGGAGTGACCACGATGCCGTCCGCCTGTGCAGCGCCGGGTCCGGCGTTGCGGTTATAGGTGAGGATCGCGTGGCTCAGGGCCGGGGTGGGGGTGTAGCCGTGGCGGGCATCGATGAGGACCTGGACGCCGTTGGCGGCAAGCACCTCCAGTGCGGAGTTCTGTGCCGGCTCGCTCAGCGCGTGCGTGTCCTTGGCCAGGAACAGCGGCCCGGTGACGCCCTGCGCCGCCCGGTATTCAACGATGGCCTGGGTGATGGCGATGATGTGTTTCTCGTTGAAGGATGCCTTGAGGCTGGAGCCGCGGTGGCCCGAGGTACCGAACACCACCCGCTGGCCTGGATCACCCAGGTCCGGGGTGAGGTCGTAATACGCGTCAAGGAGCGCAGTAATGTCAACAAGGTCCTGGGGTTGGGCAACTGTACCCGCGCGGCTAGCCATGGCACCAGCATGCCAGAACCTCGCGGGAGTCAAAACGAACCGCCCGGAATCCGGGCACCTGTGACGGCGCCGCGTCATGAACCGGTGGGACTTTAACCAAGTAGCCGACCTGAGTACAGGCCCCGCAAAGTACTTATATACCGGGGCCTGCCGGCACTGTTACGTTCGAAAAACCGGGAAAAACATCCGTAAGCAATGGACGACGGCGGCCCGCCGCCGTCGTCCCTCCGGCAGGGAAGCAGGGACGGCCATGGGGGCAGGAGACGGAGCAGCCGAGCAGTCCAGGCTGGCCGCTGAGAGGGTTGCCAGGCTCAAGCGCCGGCTCGACCAGGCCGAGCATGCCACAAAGGCGTGGGATGCAGGGGCCGCGGGCGGACAGGTGGTGGCGGACAAGCTGAGCGAGCTGGTTCCGCGCGGCTGGTATGTGCTGCACGACGTGCACTGGCCCGGGCGCCCGAAGGCGAACCTTGACCACGTCCTGGTGGGGCCTGGCGGGGTTGTGGTGGTGGACGCCAAAAACTGGACCGGCGAAGTGCGCGTTGCCTCCGGGGTGCTGTGGCAGGGACGCTACGCCCGGACCCAGGCGGTGGAAGGCGCGCTGGCCCAGTGCGCCGCGGTGGCCTCGGTGGTTGACCCGCCGCATCGCAGGCTGGTCCGCCCCCTCATCTGCATGGCCGCGCAGCCGGACCTCTTCGGCATCACCAGCTCCGACGTCGCCGTCGCGGGATCCCAGCGTTTGGTGGGGGCCATCGAGTCGTTGCCGCCCGTTCTGGACCAGCAGGCCGTGGTGGGACTGTACGAGCACCTGGGCCAGGAGCTCACGCATGAGCAGGAGCCGGGGATCACGGCCTTCCGGAACGTCCGGCCAGGAACCGTGGTCCACCCAACGGGGGCCCTCCCGCCACGTGGGCCAGCGGGCAAGGGCGCTGATACTGAACAGGCAACGGCTCAGGACTCCGTTTCCCAAGGTGGCCCCGCGGCGGGCAAGCACACCACAAACAGGAGCGGGAGCTCTGCCCGGCATCCGGCGGGCCGCCACCTTAAGGCAGCCGGGGTGCGGCAGGGCCGGAACGTTAAGGCCCACCAGCACGCGGGAGCCGGTGCCGGACGCCTGGCGCTGCTCGCCGCGTTCGTCATTTTCGCCGTTTATATCCTGCCGTACTGGGGGTACTAGCCCCACGGCCGGCACGTGACCGCGGCTGTTCCGTGCCATGCCGGGAGCGGGCCGGAACCAGCAGCTTGCTGCTGGCCTGCCGGACGGTCGCAGTGAGGCGGTTGAGCCGTTCGGAGTCCAATGTCCAGGACTGCCAGTAGAGGGCCACGTCCTCATGGCTGTCCTCCAGGCGGACCAGGGACCCTTCGGCGATCTCTCCGGTGAGCTGCAGCTCGGGGATCATTCCCCACCCCAGCCCGGCCCTGGCAGCGGCGAGGAATCCT
Source organism: Arthrobacter sp. RT-1 (assembly GCF_003367205.1). Classification (NCBI taxonomy): domain Bacteria; kingdom Bacillati; phylum Actinomycetota; class Actinomycetes; order Micrococcales; family Micrococcaceae; genus Arthrobacter; species Arthrobacter sp. RT-1. Next base: position 47,206 of record NZ_QRGQ01000008.1, on the reverse strand, counting down.
TCCGAGGATGGAACGGTGTGCGTGGGCGGCGGCTGGCCGATACCTTTGGCATCGAGCAGCTGGCGCTGGAGGGTGTCCTTGGCGTTGAACTTCAGCACCGGCATCGCCGCCCAGTCCAGGCCCTCCGGCGTGGTGAAGCGGCCCTGCAGACCGGCGGCGGCCACCGGGATGTAGCGCATATGCCCCAGCAGCTCTACCCGGCAGCCGCTCACCGGAACGGGATCGGAGGTCACTGCGCCCATCACTTCCCCTTCCCGCAGGAGTTGGCTGCTGTATCCCTGGTCCTCGACATGGAGGTCGATGGTGGTGTCATCCCATTCGGCGGCCTCTGCCAAAACCGGAACGAACCAGGTGGCCAGCGAATCCGCATTGACGGCCAGTGGCAGGTGGGTCCGGGACGACCTGCCGCTGCCCAGGGCGTTCGATGCCTCGGCCTCGAGCACCTGCACCTGGCGGGCCATGCGGAGCAAAAGCATGCCGGCGTCAGTGGCCGTGCACGGCACCCGGCGGCGCACCAGGACCTGGCCCACCGAGGCTTCCAGAGCCTTGATCCGCTGGCTCACGGCGGACGGGGTGATCCGCAGCGCGTCCGCTGCAGCCTCGAAAGTCCCCTCGTCAACCACTGCGGTCAGTGCCTTCAAGTGCTCGAAGTTCATGAAGAGATTCTAATGGAACAGTAGAATCTGTTATTTGTCTTCATCCAGCGGTCCCTTTAGCGTCGAAGCATGTGGACTGTAGGGATAACGGGACTTCTGACCGGCCTCGCGCTGATCGTGGCGATCGGGGCGCAGAACGCCTTTGTGCTCCGCCAGGGAATCCGGCGGGAACACGTCGGTGCTGTCGTGGCCGTGTGCATGGCGGGCGATGCATTGCTGATTCTTGGCGGCACTGCCGGCATCGGTGCCCTGGTCACCCGTTTTCCGGAGGCCCTGGAGGTGCTGCGCTGGGGCGGGGCTGCCTACCTGCTGTGGTTTGCGGTCGGGTCCTTCATGGCGGCGTTGAAGCCCTCGTCGCTGACCGAGCAGCCTCCGCGATCGAAGCATTCGGTGGTTGCCACTGCGGTCGCCTTGACCTTCCTGAACCCCCACGTCTACCTGGATACGGTGGTGCTGCTGGGCAGCCTGGCTAACCAGCAGGGCTCCGGTACGCGGTGGATCTTCGCAGGCGGTGCCGTCACCGGCAGTGTGCTCTGGTTCTCCGCCCTGGGGTATGGGGCGCGGAGGCTGGCGGGGGTCCTCGGCAGCCCGCGGACCTGGCGCTGGGTGGACCTGGCCATCGGGGTGTTGATGCTGGTGCTCGCCATCAGGCTTGTAGTGCACTGACGGGTTCCGGAGGACGGTTCGGCGGTAGGCTGGGAATCAAAATCCTAGGGGGAAACCTTGACTGACCAACCTGCCCGGCGCCCTGAATATCCGGGGCCTGACTACTCGGGGGCAGCTCCGCAACCCAACGTGCCGCCGTCGGGCTATGAACCGCCCCGCTTCGTGCCGCCTTACGGCTCGGAAGCGCAGAACCAGGGCGGGAGCCAGTACCCCGGCAATCAGTACCCCGAAAATCACTACGGTGGCGATCAGTACGGCGGGAATCCGTACGGGCAGCCGGCCGGCGCCTATCCGCAACAGGCACCGTACGGACAGCCCGCCAGTCCGTACGGACAGCCCGCCAGTCCGTACGGACAGCCCGCCTATTACGGGATGCCGGCCGAGCCCAAAACCCTGAGCATCGCCAGCATGGTGTGCGGCATCGCCTCCGTGATCATGGGCTGGCTGCTCCTGCCGCAGATCGCGGCGATCGTCACGGGCCACATGGCGCTCAAGCGGGAGCCGTCCGGCAAGGGCATGTCCATCACCGGCCTGGTCCTGGGTTACCTGTGCCTGCTTGGCTACGGCGCCTTTTGGCTGCTGCTCATCATCGGTCTGGCATACGCCGGCACCACGTCGACGAACACCTTCTAACCCCCCCCGGATGCCCTATCACGTCTGGTCCCTAAGACACCGTTTTAGGGACCAAAGGTGACAGGGCATCCGGCTTTTAGGCTTTGCCCGCGGCTGCCAGCGGAACCCTGTCCTCCGCCGGAGCGGGCGGGTAGATGGACTCCGCGGGCGCCCGGTTGGTGGCCTTGGCCCAGGGGTAGTAGATGGCGAGGGTGACCACGATCCCCACCAGCCAGGAGATGTCCGCGCCGCCCAGCAACCTGGTGACGGGACCGGTGTACAGCGCCTGCGCCAGGAACGGGATCTGGACCACGACGCCGACTCCATACGAGACCAGCGCAGCCGCGTTCCAGCGGCCGTACCGTCCGTCCGGGTTGTACAGCGCCGGGATGTCCAGGCGGTCGCGGGAGATCTTGTAGTAGTCAACGAGGTTGATGACCGACCAGGGCGTGAACACCATCAGCAGCAGCAGGACAAAGTTCTTGAAGAGGTTCAGGAAATCCTTGCTGGCGAAGAGGGCGATGAGGACGCTGGCGCTGATCACCGCAACAATGAACACGATCCGCAGTGTTTTGGACACCGAGTCGCGGCGGTTGACGGCGGTGCTGATGGTGACGCCGCACATGAAGGCCCCGTACGCGTTGAGGCAGTTGACCGTGAGTTTGCCGGTGACGATCATCAGGTAGATAAAGACGGCGATCAGCCCGCCGCCGGCAAGGTCGCCCATGTAGCCCACCTGGTTTTTCAGGAAGTCACCGCCCAGCTGTGCTGCGGAGAGGCCGCCGGCGATCGCGCCCAGGGTCATGGCCCACTGCGCGCCGCCCACCGATCCGGCGAAGGTGTACCAGAAGGTCTTCCGCTCGGACGTGCTGGCCGGCAGGTAGCGGGAGTAGTCGGCGACGTAGGGGCCGAAGGTCAGCTGCCAGCCGGCGCCGAGGGCGATCGCGGTCAGGAACGTGGGCCATTCGAAGCCTTTGACCATCATCACCTGCGTCACGTCGAACTTCGTGAAGACCGCCACCGTCAGGTACAGGAACCCGGCCAGTCCCACTACCGTGGCGATCCGGCCCAGGGCATGGATGTACTTGTAGCCGAGGATGGCCAGCAGCGCGGTGGCCGCGCCGAAGATCAGGATTCCGACGGCGGGCGCCTCCACCCCGAGCATCAGGTTGATCGCCTGGCCTGAAAGGACGGTGCCCGTCGACGCGAATCCGATGTACATCAGGATGACCAGCACCAGCGGGATCACCGCCCCGTAGACGCCGAACTGCGCCCGGCTGGAAATCATCTGCGGAAGGCCCAGCCTGGGGCCCTGCGCCGAGTGCAGCGCCATCACTGCACCGCCCACCACATTGCCCACCAGCAGGCCGACTATTGCCCAGAACGCGTCCGCGCCAAACACTACTGCCAGCGCGCCGTCCACGATGGCCGTGATCTGCGCATTGGCGCCAAACCAGAGCGTGAACTGCCCACGCGGGCTGCCGTGGCGCTCGCCGGGCGGAATCATTTCGATTGAACGTGCCTCTACGGCTGTACTTCCTGCGGCCATGGCCAAAACTCCTTGGGTGATAAAACGTAGGTTCCATCACACTGGGTTTGCGGCCCGATAAGAACAGGAAATTGCCCTCGGCTGTCCGGTGCTCCAGACTGCCCGGCGTGTCGGCGCAAAATTCCCCTCCGGATGGGCTATTCCCCCGCGCGTTCCAGGGGGAAATGACCGTTTGGCGGGGAGTTGTGCTCTCGCGTCGAGGGGCGCCGTCTAGCGGAGCAGCTCCACATCCGAAACGAGCTCGATGTGGGCCAGCATGGCCTCTGCTGCCCCTTCCGCATCCTGCGCCCGGACGGCATCGGCGATCTTGCGGTGCGAGGCAAGGGACTGCTCGGGCCGGCCCGGCTGGCCCAGCGATTCCATGCGTGTTTCGAGGATCATCTCCGCGATAAACGCCATGAGCTGGGCCAGCACCGAGGAATGGGCCGCAGCCGTGATGGCCTGATGGAAGAGTTCGTCGCCATGGGTGCCGCGGTCGCCGTCGCTGATTTCCCGGGCCATGACGTCCAGGGCCTCGTCGATCGCCTTCAGGTCGTCGTCGCTGCGGCGGACCGCTGCGAGCGCAGCCAGTTTGACCTCCAGGGTGCTGCGCGCCTCCACAATCTCCGGCAACCGGCTCCGGTGCTCACGCAGTCCTTTGATGACGGACGCAACGCTCGGGCGGCGCGCAAGGACCGCCCCCGTGCCGTGCTGCACATCGATGACGCCCAGGACCTCAAGGGCCACCAGGGCCTGGGCCAGGGTGGCGCGGGACACCCCAAGCCGCTCGGCGAGGTCCCGCTCCGCGGGCAGGAGGTCGCCCGGCCCCAGCTGGGCTGACTCGATATAGGCAAGGATCTGCTCCACCAGCTGTTCGTACAGCCGCGGACGCGTCACCCGCTCCAGTCCAAGCCGTGATGTCTTCTCCACAAAGCCCTCGCTCCGTTGTCGTTCCTTCAAGAGTACAGGGCAGCTATTGACAGATAGACTCACTGTCTAGGAGGCTAGTCCAGTGAGCCAGTTACTCACGTCACATTCTTCTTCCCCAATGGAGGACCAACGATGTCCGCTCCTGTCTTGTCGATCATCATCCTGGCGGCGATGTTCCTGCTTGCCACCGTCCTGCCCCTGAACATGGGCGCACTCGCCTTCGTTGGCGCCTTCCTGCTCGGCACCGTGGTGCTGGGCATGTCCACCAACGACATCCTGGCCAACTTCCCCGGCGGCCTCTTCCTGACCATCGTCGGGGTCACGTACCTGTTCGCCATCGCCCAGAACAACGGAACCATCGACCTTCTGGTGCGCGCTGCCGTTAAGCTCGTGGGAAGCCGGGTGGCACTGATTCCCTGGGTGATGTTCGCCATCACCGCAGTCATCACCGCCGTTGGCGCGCTGTCTCCCGCCGCCGTCGCAATCATTGCCCCCATCGCCCTCAGCTTCGCCGGGAAGTACAAGATCAGCCCATTGCTGATGGGCATGATGGTCATCCACGGCGCCCAGGCCGGCGGCTTCTCGCCCATCGCCGTGTACGGCGTCACCGTGAACGGCATCCTCGCCAAAACCGACCTGGCCTTCAGCCCCACCGCGCTGTTCCTGTCCAGCCTGGTCTTCAACATCATCATCGCCCTGGTGCTCTTTGTGGTCCTGGGCGGGCGCGCGCTCCTGTCCTCCAAGATGAGCCACTTCGTGGAACAGGCCGCCGAAGCGCGGATGGCCGTCAGCGTCGGAGCCAAGGCCGGCGACGTTGCCTTCAAGGGCTTCGGCTCCGGCATGTACGGCCCCCGCGACCCGGCAGGCGACGGCGTGGTCGCCACCAAGGAACGGTCCCAGCGGATCCCGCAGCTGGTGACCATCGGCGGCCTGATCGCCCTGGCCGTCGTCGCCCTCGGGTTCAAGGTTGACGTCGGGTTTGTCTCCATCACCATCGCCATCGTGCTGGCCCTGGTCTCTCCTGCCGCCCAGAAGGGTGCCATCAACAAGATCAGCTGGTCCACGGTGCTGCTGATCTGCGGCATGCTGACATTCGTCGGGGTGCTGGAGGAAGCCGGAACCATCGAGTTCGTCTCCAACGGCGTGGCCGGCATGGGCATGCCCCTCCTCGCGGCCCTCCTCATCTGCTACATCGGTGCCGTGGTCTCAGCCTTCGCCTCCTCCACCGCAATCCTGGCCGCACTTATCCCGCTCGCGGTGCCGTTCCTGTCCACCGGTGAAATTGGTGCCGTCGGCGTGATCTGCGCGCTGGCAGTTGCGGCCACCATCGTGGACGTCTCGCCCTTCTCCACCAACGGCGCCCTGGTCCTGGCCAACGCGCCCGAGGGCGTGGACAAGGACCGGTTCTACAAGCAGATCCTCGGCTACAGCGGCATCGTGATCGTGGCCGGCCCCGCCCTGGCCTGGCTGGCGCTCGTGGTCCCCGGCTGGCTGTAGCCGCCCCAAGCCCCCCGCACCGGCCGGCTTCACGGCCCCATCCCATATTCAGAAAAGGAACCAGCACATGAGCAGAGCTGACAATCCCCAAGGCCCCCTGGCCGGGCACACGGTCGTTGACCTGAGCCGGGCGCTGGCCGGACCGCATGCCGGCATGATGCTGGCTGACCTGGGCGCCCGCGTCATCAAGGTGGAGAACCCCGGAACCGGTGACGACACCCGCGGCTGGGGTCCGCCCTTCGTAGGACCCGAGGGCGACCTGCAGTCCACCTATTTCATGTCCTGCAACCGGAACAAGGAATCCATCAGCCTGGACCTCAAGAGCGGGGACGGCCAGGCCGTGCTGCGCGGGCTCCTGGAGCGGGCCGATGTGGTGATCGAGAACTTCCGCCCCGGCGTCATGGACCGGCTGGGCTTCTCGACCGCGGCCATGCACGAACTCAACCCGCGGCTGGTGATCCTGTCCATCACGGGCTTCGGCCACGACGGTCCCGAGTCGCAGCGCAGCGGGTACGACCAGATCCTCCAGGGGGAGGCGGGCCTGATGTCCCTCACCGGGTCCGGTCCGGACGATCCGCAGCGCGTGGGCGTCCCCATTGCCGACCTGCTGGCCGGGATGAACGGCGCGTTCGGGGTACTGGCGGCGCTGGTTGAACGCGGCCGGACCGGCCACGGCCAGGTGGTGCGCACCTCTCTGCTGGCATCACTCATCGGGGTCCACGCCTTCCAGGGCACCCGCACCACCGTGGCCGGGGAAGTGCCACAGGCCCAGGGAAACCACCACCCGTCCATCGCGCCCTACGGCCTGTTCAACTGCAAGGGCGGCAGCGTGCAGATCAGCGTCGGCAGCGAAAAGCTGTGGGCCTCCTTCGCGGCCGCCTTCGGCCTGGATCCAGCCGCTCCGGGCTTTGCCAGCAACGCTGAAAGGGTGCGGAACCGCGCCGGGGTGATTGCCGCCGTCGAGCGTGTCTTCGCTGAGTATGGAGCGGCGGAGCTGCTGCAGAAGCTTAACGACGCCGGGATCCCGGCCGGGAAGGTCCGCTCGCTGGACGAGGTGTACGCCTGGGAGCAAGTGGCGTCCCAGGGCCTGGTGGTGGATGTTGACCACCCGCTGCTGGGCAAAGTCAGTCTGCCCGGCCCGCCGCTGCGGTTCTTCGCACCCGGCGACACCGCGGAAACCACGGTCACCGAGCATGCGGCCCCGCCGCTGCTGGACGCCGACGGCGAATCCATCCGGCAGTGGCTGGGCCTTGTCCCTGCCGATGCAACTGCCGCCACCGCAGGGGTGAAATAGCATGCCGACGACCGAAAAGGTGCGGCACCTCAGCGCCGCGGAACTGCTGGACATTGTGGTGGACGAGGGCTCCTTCATCTCCTGGGACACACCGGCGCAGGAGCCGGCGCTGTCCGACGACTACGCCCGGGACCTGGCCAAGGCGAGGGAACGCAGCGGCACCGACGAATCCGTCATCACCGGCGCCGGCCTCATCCGCGGCCGTCGTGTGGCGGTCATCGTCAGTGAATTCTCCTTCCTCGCGGGATCCATCGGCCACGCGGCAGCGGAACGGATCGTGGCTGCCGTGGAGCGGGCCACCGCCGAAGGGCTGCCGTTGCTGGCCGGGCCCGCGTCCGGCGGCACGCGCATGCAAGAGGGGACCCTCGCGTTCCTGTCCATGGTCAAGATCACCGGCGCGGTCCGGGCGCACCGGCAGGCAGGCCTTCCCTACCTGGTCTACCTCCGCCACCCCACCACCGGCGGGGTGATGGCCTCGTGGGGATCTTTGGGGCACATCAACGTGGCCGAGCCCGGCGCACTGCTGGGCTTCCTGGGCCCCCGGGTCTATGAGGCGCTGCACGGGGAAGCGTTCCCGGACAACGTGCAGGTGGCCGAGAACCTGTTCAACAAGGGGCTGATCGACGGCGTGGTGGAACCCGACCACCTGGCCGACCTGGTGGGCAGGGCGCTGGATATCCTGACGCCCCGCCCGGACCAGTCCTCCCAGCCGGCTGACCAGCCTGCCGCACCTGCCACCCTGGCCGTCCGGCCCGCCCCCGTGGACGCCTGGACGTCGATCGAAATCTCCCGCCGGCCCCGGCGGCCCGACCTGCGCCAGCTCCTCAAATACGGTGCCACCGATGCCCTGCCCCTGAACGGAACCGGGCAAGGGGAAAAGGACCCCGGGCTCCTGCTGGCCCTGGCCCGCTTCGGCAGCCAGTCCTGCATCGTCCTGGGGCACGCCCGCCCGCTGCGGAAGGACGCTGCCGGGATGGGGCCAGGCTCCCTGCGGGAGGCGCGGCGCGGCATGAAACTCGCGGAGGAACTTCGGCTGCCGCTGCTCACGGTCATCGATACCGCAGGTGCGGCCCTCTCACAGGAAGCGGAAGAAGGCGGGCTGGCAGGCGAAATCGCACGCTCGCTGCACGAGCTGATCGGCCTGGAATCGCCGTCGGTCTCGGTGCTGCTCGGCCAGGGGGCCGGGGGAGGGGCGCTGGCGCTGCTGCCCGCCGACAGGACCATCGCCGCCCAGCACAGCTGGCTGTCCCCGCTGCCTCCCGAGGGCGCCAGCGCGATTGTCCACCGGACCACGGCCTTTGCCCCTGCCATGGCCCAGGCACAGGGCGTGAACGTTGCGTCGCTGTACGCCCACGGCCTGGTGGACCACATCGTGGATGAACGCGACGACGCCTCGCTGGAGCCCCGTGAATTCTGCGGGCGGATGGCCTCCGCCATCGAATACGAGCTGGGTTCCGTGGCCGGGATCCCCGTTCCCGAGCTGGTGGCAGCGCGGGCGGGGAAGTACCGCACCCTCGGGAGCTTCTGAGCCTGCGGTGGCTGTCCGCTCTGTGATGCTTCGGGGCGCTCTACCTTCGCTGCGTTGCCCGTGCCCGACGGGCATTGGCGCGGAGCTGGAGGATGCGCGCGCCGCCTGCCGCCGCTACCAGGACCCCGCCGGTCACGCTGGCGATAAACAGTGCCATGCCCAGCGGCAAGCTTCCTTCGAAGCCCAGGAACCTGACCAGCACGAGGTCCTGGTTCTGCAGGATGAAGATAATCAGCAGGATCAGGAGCGCAAGGGCTGCTACCACCGCGGCCCACACCACGCCGGCGCGGGTCACCTTGGGTTCGCCGGCACCTGCCGTGGCGGGCGGGGTTGTGGCAGGTGATGAGTCTGCGGGGCGCGCGGCGGGTACCCCCGGCGTGCCGGTCCGGTCGGCCGGCGGCGTTCCATTGTCGCGCGGCTCCATCGGTCCGTCAGTCCCCGGCGTGTACTGTCCAGCACTCATTCACGTCCCCTTCCAGGATGATAAGCATGCTTATAATGCCACCTTAGCGGGGAGGTTTCGGCTGGCACAACGCCGCGCCTGCTAACTGCCGGCGATCCGTTGCGCGCGCTCGAGCTCCGCCGAGGTCAGTTCGGCAGCTTTGGTCCCCACCAGCGTCCAGCGGGACAGGATGCCGTCCGGGCTGGCCTGAGATCCTTTGGCAAGCGCAGCGTCAATACGACGGCGGACCTCGGCTTCCTGCCGTGGATCGGCCGCGAAGACGGTCCGCAGCTTCACGGACTGTCCGTCCTGTTGGACGGCAGTGTGGTGGGCGGCGAGCGGGCACGGCGGGGGGTGCTCCCAGCTGCCGCACAGGGCTACGGTGATCGCAGCTCCGGGCGCCGCTGAGTCGGCGGCGGGGTCCAACCGGAGGGTGGCTTCGTGTACGTAGAAACCGGGCATGCGTCCATTCTCCGGCAACAGGCGGCCCGGCGGCGGAAGGCTCCGTTTGACCAAGCCCTGCCTGGCCAAGCCCGGACGCAACGGAAGGGCCCCTCGGGGAGGCCCTTCCGAGACTTCGGCACTGTGTCAAACCGGCACTGTGCCGGACCGGCATTTCGTCAGACCGGCACAATGTTGAACCGGCACTGTGTCAGACCCTTTCCTTGCTCCGTTCACCGGAGGGGGTGCTGGGCCGTGGCGTCCTGCGCCAGTTAGGGAAGGCCCAGAACGTGTAGTCCTGTGCCTTGACTTCCTGCTCCGGAGTTTCCGCCGGGGTTTCCTGCTTGGCTTCAGGCTGGCGGTGGGTTTCCTTCTTAACGCCCCACCCGAAGTCCTTGCTGGATGAATAGCACATCGCAGACCTCCTTATCGTGACTGCCCCTTAATCGTCCTCCCGATGTGCCCAAGAGTCGACACCCTGCAGGCAATCCGGCACTACCACCCTTGCTGTCCAGGCTGCGAGGCTGCGAGGCTGCTGCGCTGCCGGGCCCCCCGGGCCACGGTTATTGGGCCGTGGCGGCGACCGTCTCGGCCTCTTCGGGCCCGTGGAAATCGCACGGGCCAAGGTGGCGGAGGGGACGGAGGCAGGTCCTGCCGGTGGGAAGGTGCACCATTGCGCAGCGGCCGGTTTTTGCCAGGTCTTCCCGGACCGTGGCATTGCTCAGGTCCGGTCGGAATTCTTCACCCACGCCGGCTTGTCCAGTGGCAGCACTCGGGAATTCAGCGTTCATAATGGGCAACTCCTCGTTGAGCTTTGGCCAGGTGGAGGATGCGGAAAGGCGCTGATAAGAGTCTGCTCCCGCCAGGTTACGGGAGGGTTAAAGGGGCGTTAGGCGCAGGTCAACTACCGTCCCGCTAGAATCCCAGCTGGTGGGCCACCCGCAGCAGGAGGGCCTCCGAGCCCATCGGTCCCACCAGCTGGATCCCCATGGGGAGTCCGCTGCCCGCCGCATTGCCTGTCCAGTGCACCGGAACGGTGATCGCGGGAAGGCCGCAGACGTTGACCATGGATGACCACGGCGCGTATTCGCACTGTTTCCGGTAGTCGCCGTCGGCATCCCCCGGCCACTGCGTTGCAGGCCAGCGTTCATCGCCGTGTGCCGTCCCGGTGAACCAGCCCACCGGGCGTGGGGTCTGTGCCAGTGCAGGCATCAGGATCAGGTCCCACTGTGCATATTGCGTCACGGTGTCCTGCTGGAACTGCCGCAGGAACGCGAGCGCTTCGGCCAGTTTGGCCGGGCTGCGATGCTGGGCGCGACGGCGGAAGGTGCGGGTCAGCGGGGCCAGCAGCGCTTCCCGCTGGGGGCTGATCCTGGCGGCGCCCACGCCGGCGGTCCAGGCCGTGGTGAAGGCGTCCGGGTACCGGTTGTCGTAGCGGATGCTTGCCTCGGTGACGCTGTGCCCTGCGTGCTCCAGCAGCTTCTCGCCGGCCTCAAGCGCCTCCAGCGCTTCCGGCTCCGCGGTGAACGGGAACGTTCCGGACCATGGGCTGTCCAGCGTGACGCCGATCCGCAGCCGCGGGGGCTCCTGCGCCAGCGCATCCAAAAACGCGGCGCCCGGGACCAGGGCATCCATCATGAGCGCGGCGTCGGCGGCGCTCCGGGCCAGCGGGCCCGCCACCACCAGCCTGGCGGGGTCGCCCTGGCTTTCCCCGGCAGGCACCAGGCCCCGGCCCGACTTCAACCCGACCAGTCCGCACGCGGCCGCGGGAATCCGGACTGAACCGCCGCCGTCGGTGCCCGGGGCGAAGGGAAGCAGGTTGGCCGCCACCGCTGCCGCACTCCCGCCCGAGGAGCCGCCGGAGCTCCGGCTCAAGGCATGGGGATTGCGCGACGGCGGTGCGATGCGGTTTTCGCTGTAGGCCGTCAGGCCGAATTCGGGAACCTGGGTCTTTCCCAGGGAGATCCCACCAGCCTCCTTCAGGTGCGCCACCAGCGGGGCGTCCGCGGGCGCCGGCTTGTGGTCCAGGGCAGCGCTGCCGTGGGTGGTCACCACCCCGGCCACATCCGTGAGGTCCTTGAAGGCCAGCGGCATGCCGTGCAGGACGGGCAGTGCGTTAGCGGGTGTCTGGGAACGCCGGGCATCTGCCGCCAGAGCCGGCCGCATGGCGTGTTCCGCTGTGACGGTGACAAATGCGCCCAGCAGCGGATTGTGCTGCTCCACCCTTGCCAGGAAGTGGGCGGCGGCGTCCTTTGCAGAGACTTCCCCTGAACGCAGGGCGTCCCTCAGCGCGACGGCCGACAGCTCGTGAAGCTCAGCCAAGGTACCGCGGCTCCACCATCTCCTCCAGCACGTCGCCGCCTTCTCCGCGGGTGACCCTGTACGCGCCCTTGCCCCGGACCTCGGACACGGCCTCCACAAGTGACGTGCCGCGGTAAACCAGCCCCACGCCGTCGTCCGTGCAATGCGTTTCCCCGAGGGTTCCGTCCGCAACGAGCCGATGGACCAGGGGCCGCCGGCGCGCTTCCGAATCGTAGTGCACACCGTTGGCGTACGGCAGCAGCCCCAGGCCATTGCCCACGGCACGCAGTTCCGGACCGAAAGAATCAGTGGTGCCGCCCTGGAACCAGCAGATGGAGCCTGCGGACACTCCGGCCAGGACCACTCCCTCCTGCCACGCGGTGCGCAGGATGCTATCCAGCCCGTGGGCGCGCCACACCGCCAGGAGGTTGACCACCGAACCGCCACTGACCCAGACCACGTCCTGCTCCAGGAGATGCGCTGCCGGGTCCGGGTGGTTGGGCATGGTGAACAGGTTCAGGTGGCTGAACTGGATCCCAGCGAGGCGCGCTGCCTCATCCAGCTCCGCGTTGAACGCGCGCTGGTCGCCGCCGGCTGTGCCGAGGTGGGTCACTCTTGGGGCGCGCCCGCTGACGCCGGATAGCTCCACGGCGTGATGCAGGAGCAGGTCAAACTCCAGCCGCGTCCGGGCGCCTGGCTTGAGGCCGCCCGAGGTGGCCAGGATGGTGGGCTGCTCTGCGGGCACGCGTCCTCCTCAGGGTTTCCTAGAAGCCTAACTTGCCTGGCTGCCGGACCCGCCCGCGGTGGAAGCACTAGGCTTAACGGTGCATCCGATCCGCCACGACAGGACTTCCCATGAGTGATTTCGATACCGTTCCCGTCCAGGACATCCCTTCCGACGCCGTAATTGTGGACGTCCGGGAGGACTACGAATGGGTGGCCGGGCACGCCGAAGATGCCGTCCACATTCCGATGGACCAGATCCCGGCGCGCCTGGACGAACTTGATCCGGACGAGGACCTCTACATCATCTGCCGCACCGGGGGCCGCTCCTTCCGCGTCGCGCAGTGGCTCAACGGCCAGGGATACACCGCGATCAACGTGGCCGGCGGCATGGACCAGTGGCTGGAGCTCGGCAAGCCGCTGGTCTCGGACAACGGTCTCAAGCCGATCGTCCTCTGATGCCCGGCTCCGCCGTCACTTACGCCTTCCTGGGCCCCGAGGGAACCTTTACCGAAGCCGCCCTGATGCAGGTACCGGACGCTGCCCAGGCCACCCGCATCCCGGCGTCGAACGTCAACGCGGCCCTGGACCTGGTCCGGGACGGTGCGGCTGACGCGGCAATGGTCCCCATCGAGAACTCCGTGGAGGGCGGCGTCACCGCCACTCTCGACGCGATCGCCAACGGGCAGGAACTGCGGATCATCCGTGAGGTCCTGGTTCCCATCAGCTTCGTCCTGGCGGCCCCACCCGGCGTGGAGTTGGCAGACGTGCGGAGGGTGTCAACCCACGGGCATGCTTGGGCACAATGCCGGCTGTGGATGGACAAGAATATTCCCGCTGCGGAATACGTTCCAGGATCCTCCACCGCCGCGTCGGCCATGGGCCTGCTGGGTGAGGACTGCCACTACGACGCCGCCATCTGCGCGCCGCTCGTGGCCCGGGAGCAGCCCGGTCTCTCCGTTCTCGCGGAGAACATCGGCGACAACCCGGGCGCGGTGACGCGCTTCATCCTGGTAAGCCGTCCGGGCAGGCTGCCGGAGCGGACAGGCGCGGACAAGACCACCGTGGTGGTTCCGCTCCCGGAGGACCGGCCGGGCGCCCTCATGGAAATCCTCGACCAGTTCGCCAGCCGCGGCGTGAACCTGAGCCGGATCGAATCACGCCCCACCGGGCAGTACCTCGGCCACTACTTTTTCAGTATCGACGCCGATGGCCATGCGGGCGATGCGCGCGTGGCGGATGCCTTGGCCGGCCTTCACCGGATCAGCCCCAACACACGCTTCCTTGGCTCATATCCCCGGGCGGACATGCAGGAAACAGCGGTGGAGTCCCACACATCGGATGAGGCGTTCACGGCGGCAAAGTCGTGGGTGGCGTCCATCCTGCAGCCCGGGTCTTCACCGGCAGAAAACGTTTCCGCCGCTTCGCCCACAGCGTAGGTAAATGCCGTCGCGGGTACTTCCGGGGCTGTGGACAAGTGCGTATGCTTACTTGATCCACATGGGGGATGGCCCCTAACGAAGGGAGCGGGTCATGACTACCAGCAGCACAGACAACGATGGCCAGGGGATGATCGTCAACCCCCGGCCCACTGCCGACAACCAGGACTGGGACGGCGACGACGCAGACCGTGCTGACCGCCTGCGCTTCGAAGAGGAACAGGCAATGATCCGTGAGCAGTCCGAAGCCCGCGCTGCCGCCAAGGCCGCAGCCCAGGCTGCGAAGGAAGCCCACGCCTGACAGGTTCCGTGCCCTGCCAGCCGCCCCTTATCGAACAGTTGCAGCCCGTCCTAAACCTGACTTCTCACCCGCACGAGCAACGACCGTGGATCCACCTGGACTGTCAGCCGGGTGGCCTCGCCTGATGTGTCGCCGTCGAGCTGTGTGGGCATCGGTTCAGGGCATTTGATGACGATCCTGCCGGACCGGTACACAGTCATGATGGGCAGCTTGCCGCTGTGCTTGAACAGGATCTTGACGTACATCAGCAGCCAGCCCAGGGCGCTGCGCGGGCTCATCACCACCACGTCCAGCATGCCGTCGTCGATCATGGCCTGCGGGATGAAGTCGATGCCGCCGGGCACCAGGCCGCAGTTGGCGAAAAGGACGCTGCGGATGTTCCGGGCCTGCTCGGGGCTGCCGTCCAGCGAGATGGAGATCTTCTTCCGCCGGCCGGGAAGGTGCCGCATACCGGCCTCGGTGTAGGCGAGCCAGCCCACGGCTTTTTTCAGGCCGGCGTTTGTATCTGCCAGCACCTCGGCGTCCATGCCGATGCCGGCGATGACCAGGAAAACATGCTCCGAGGAATGTCCGGTGCGGGAGTTCTCGATCGCCATCCGGGCGGTATCGATAAAACGCTGCCGGCCGAAGAGCGCCGTCTGGACGTTGGCGTGCAGGTCGTTGACGTCCAGGTCCACGTTCCGCGCCAGCAGGTTGCCGGTCCCCAGCGGAATCAGGCCCATGGCCACTCCCGTGTGGGCAAGGGACTCGGCCACCACCCGCACGGTACCGTCGCCGCCGCCCACCAGGACGACGTCGGGCTTGTGCGCCAGCGCGGCCTGCACCTGGCCGAAGCCGGGGTCCTCCGCAGTGGTTTCAAAAAAGACGGGCTCATCCCAGCCCGCCGTGACGCAGGCGCGCTGGATGTCTGCCCTCGCCTCACCGGAGCGCGTCTTGATGGGGTTCAGGATCACGGCGACGCGCTGCTGGCTGAGTCCCGACTCGTGCGCGTCCCCGCCCACCGCGCTGCGGATATGCAGGGCCTTGAGCTTGCGCACGCCCCACCAGCTGGAGATGGCGAAGGCAAGCGCCACCGCAATCAGCAGGTAGAGAATCAGGTCGCTCATGGTGCTTCAACAGTAGCCCGGCGGCGGATGCCGATCCGGCACGCCCGGGGCCCGCCCGTCGTCGTGCGAGGTATTGGATACCCTTATGGGGTGATCGACGTAAAAGACCTCAGCGAAAACCCGGACAAGTTCCGTGCCAGCCAGCGCGCCCGCGGCGCGGACGAATCAGTGGTGGACGCGATCATTTCCGCGGATTCCGCCCGCCGGGCAGCGCTGATCCGCTTCGAAAACCTCCGGGCCGAGCAGAACGCTTTCGGCAAAAAGGTGGCGCAGGCCAAGGGTGAGGAGAAGCAGGCACTGCTCGCCGAGGTCAAGGAGCTGGCCAACTCGGTCAAGGCGGCGTCCGCCGAAGCCGACGCTGCGCAGACCAAGCAGGAAGAGCTGCTGCGCACCATCCCGAACCTCATCGAGGACGGTGTTCCCGAGGGCGGCGAGGACGACTATGTAGTGGTCAAGACCGTGGGCACGCCGCGTGAGTTCCCCGACTTTGAGCCGAAGGACCACCTGGAAATCGGCGAGCTGATCGGCGCCATCGACATGGAGCGCGGTGCCAAGGTGTCCGGCGCCCGCTTCTACTTCCTCCGCGGCGTGGGGGCCCGGCTGGAGATGGCCCTGTTGCAGATGGCGATGGACCAGGCCATCGAGGCCGGCTTTATCCCGATGATCACCCCCACCCTGGTGCGTCCGGAGACGATGCAGGGCACCGGCTTCGATGTAAAGCACGACGCCGAAATCTACCGTCTCGCCGAAGACGACCTTTACCTGGTGGGCACCTCCGAGGTGGCACTTGCCGGGTACCACGCCGACGAAATCCTCGACTTCTCCAAGGGTCCCATCCGGTACGCCGGCCAGAGCTCCTGCTATCGCCGCGAAGCCGGCTCGCACGGCAAGGACACCCGCGGCATCATCCGTGTGCACCAGTTCAACAAGGTGGAGATGTTCATCTACACCACCGTTGAAGAGGCCGCCGCCGAGCACCAGCGCCTGCTGGCCTGGGAAGAGGAAATGTTGGCGAAGTGCGAGCTGCCGTACCGCGTGATCGACACCGCCGCCGGCGACCTCGGCACCTCCGCCGCCCGGAAGTACGACTGCGAGGCATGGGTTCCCACCCAGGGCGCGTACCGCGAGCTGACGTCCACGTCGAACTGCACCACGTTCCAGGCCCGGCGCCTGAATATCCGTGAGCGTGTGGTGAACTCGGAGGGCGTCGCCAAGGGCACCCGGGCAGTGGCCACGCTGAACGGCACCCTTGCCACCACCCGCTGGATCGTGGCGCTCCTTGAGCACCACCAGAACGCCGACGGCTCCGTGAACGTGCCCAAGGCCCTGCAGAAGTACCTGGGCGGCCTCGAGGTCCTCCCGGTCCTGTAGTTTCCCGCCGCGCCTCTTTTGGCCGGCTCTCCTAAGCTTGTTCGCGAATCCGGACCTTGAAGGCTCGGATTCGCGAACAAGCTTAGGACCGGACGGGGGAGGGGTCCGGGCAGCTTCCCGCGCCCGCTTTGTCCACATAGGCGCCGGCCCATGCTGACTCCGCAGTCCCTTCCAGCCAGCCTTGGGGCATGGAGATTCTGCCCGGGCTCATCGATTCCGCCGCCATCGTGAGGACCCACGGGTCCACCGACGCTATTCACCGCGAATTCCGGGCGGGAAGGCTGGTCCGGATTCGCCGCGGTTTCTACGTCCGCACCATGGACTGGCTACGGGCCCGGCCGTCTGAGCGTTTTGCCTGGTCGACGGCGGCAGTGGCCAGGTCTGTCAAGGACGCTGTTTTATGCGGGGAAACCGCAGCCGTGGTCATCGGATTGCCCACGTTGAGGACACCTCCATGCGTGGAGCTGGCAACCACGCTATCCGGCCGGAGCGGAGTAAGGCGG
Source organism: Arthrobacter sp. RT-1 (assembly GCF_003367205.1). Lineage (NCBI taxonomy): Bacteria > Bacillati > Actinomycetota > Actinomycetes > Micrococcales > Micrococcaceae > Arthrobacter > Arthrobacter sp. RT-1. The sequence goes on along the minus strand of NZ_QRGQ01000008.1, from coordinate 29,868 downwards.
TCTCCCCTCATGGTTTTGGGCGAGGACGACGCAGCCCGGCAGGTCCGGGCAAAACGCTCGTATCCCTTGCGATACTGCCTGAAGCCCGGCATAAAGCCCGAGGTCCATGGTGAGTTCCGGTGCACCAGCCCCGTCCAGACGACCCTCGACCTCATGGTCACCGGGAAACTCAGTGAGGCTTTGGTCGTAGCAGACGGACTGGCTGCACGACTGCACCGGCAAGGCATGCTATCCGCCGACTCCGACTTGTTGGCAGTAAGCGAGATCGTGGACGGCATTTCAGCCCACCCCCATGCCTCCGCACAGCGCAGGGCGGCTCGGGTGGCTGCCCTGGCCAGTCCCTTGGCGGAATCAGTCGGGGAGTCCTACAGCCGTGCCGCCTTTGAGCTCCTGGGTTTTGATCAACCTGTGCTCCAGCACGTTTTCCATGACCGGGACGGCTTTATCGGCAGGGCGGACTGCTGGTGGCCGCAACAGCGCGTTGGGGGTGAATTCGATGGGAAGGCGAAGTACCTTGACGCGGCCGTCCGTGGTGACACGTCGGCGGAAGAGGCTGTGTACCGTGAAAAGCTTCGTGAGGACCGGATCCGGGGGCTCGGCCTCGGCTTCGTGCGGTGGGGTTGGGCGGATGTGGAAAACCCGGAACGGCTGAGGCGCAAGCTTCTCGCGGTTGGCTTGCGCCCACATGTCAGAAGCTAGTCCGCGGATCCGGACCGTGAAGGCTCGGTTCCGCGAACAAGCTTAGGACCAGACGCGCGGCGCGCTCAGCGTGGGCCGGGAAAACGGAACCGCCGGCACGGGATGTTCACTTTCGGTTCAATAACTCTGTGGCGCGCGTCCTAGCGTCCTTCAGGGACGTCTGGTTCACTATGTGAATGACAACGCTGACTGAAACCTCAGTCGCCGGCAACGATGACCGGCGAGAGAACGACAACGACAACAATGGCCTGAAGCTGATGGTCGCCCTGGACGTCGACGGCACGCTCGTAGACCACGACGGCCACATGTCACCGGGCGTGCGGGAAGCCGCACAGGCTGTGGTGGCCGCAGGACATGAGGTCATGATCGCCACCGGCCGATCGCTCAACGCCACGCTTCCCGTCATCGAGAACATCGGGATCGAGCGCGGCTACGCAGTGTGCTGCAACGGCGGCGTGACCCTGCGGCTCCACCCCGAACTGGACAATGGCTACGAGGTCATGCACAAGGCCACCTTTGATCCTGCCCCCGCGCTCCGGGCCCTTCGAGAGAGGCTGCCCGCCGCCAAGTACGCGCTGGAGGATGAGGATGGCAACTTCCTCTCCACCGAGCGCTTCCAGGACCCGAGCTTCGGGGTCGAGGCCGTGGGCGTCGACTTCCACACCATGCTTGAGGCCACGGCCGTCCGCGTGGTGGTGTTCAGCACCGAAAACACCCCCGAGGAGTTCAACGAGGCGATTGAGCATGTGGGCCTCGCCGGCGTCACGTACTCTGTGGGCTGGACCGCCTGGCTGGACATCGCTGCAGCCGGCGTCACCAAGGCCAGTGCGCTGGAAAACCTCCGCCTCCAGCTGGGCATCGACCCCGACCGGACGGTGGCCATCGGCGACGGCCGCAACGACATCGAGATGCTCGGATGGGCGGGGCGGGGAGTGGCCATGGGCCAGGCTCCGGAGGAAGTCATCGCCGCCGCGGACGAGGTCACCCACTCCGTGTTCGACGACGGCGCCGCCCACGTGCTGCGCAGCCTGCTGTAGCGCAGGACCAGGGTCCGCATGGCCTGGGTCCAGCTGGCAGCGCTTGCTGCCTGCGTGGTTTTGGCCGGCCTGGCCGTCTTCCAGGCCGCCCTTATTGCCGGTGCCCCGCTTGGCAGGCTTGCCTGGGGAGGGCAACATGACGTGCTGCCGGCCAGGTTGCGGATCGGCAGCGCCGTTTCCATCGTCCTCTATGCGCTTTTCGCATACGCGGCGCTGGGCAGGGCCGGTACGGTGCCGCCGCTGGGCGGCGAGTCCGCCGCAGCCGTCATCATCTGGGTGCTGACCGGGTACTTCGCGCTCGGCGTCGTCATGAACGCCATCTCCAGGAGCAAGCCGGAGCGCCTGGTCATGACGCCCGTCGCGCTTGTCCTGGCCGTGCTTTACCTGGTCCTGGCCCTTAGCTGATGCGCCGGCGCGGACATCGCGGCATACTCCGGTGCCAGAGCCCCGTTGCAGTCAAGGCAGAATAGAAGGCATGACCCTTACGACGTTCGCCCTCGTCCGCCACGGCCAGACCGACTGGAATGCCGAGCGCCGGCTGCAGGGATCAACTGATATCCCGCTGAACGACGTCGGCCGCGGCCAGGCGCGTGACGCCGTCGCCGTCCTTGCCCCGTACGAATGGGACGCGATCGTCTCCTCGCCGTTGAGCCGGGCGGCCGAAACCGCAGACCTGATTGCCGAAGGGCTCGGGCTGGAGGTGGTGCGCCGCGTTCCGGAACTCACCGAGCGCAGCTTCGGGCCGGCAGAGGGAATGCAGGCCGGACCCGAACTGGACGCGCTGCGCGTCCCCGGCGGGTTCCAGGGCGCCGAGAGCGAGGACGAGGCAGCCGAGCGGGGACTCGGTGCGCTCGAGGCCCTGGCCGAGGAGTTCCGCGGCCAGCGGCTCCTGGTGGTTACGCACGGCACCCTGCTCCGCGTGAGCCTGAGCCGCGCCATTGGCCGAACGCTGACGAGTGTGGACAACGCGGTCCTTAACCTGGCGCACCACCACGCCATCGAAGGCTGGCAGCTCGAATACTTCAACGGCGAACCTGTTCTGGCTGCCACCCAGGGCTGAGCCGGACGCAGGGTTGATCAGACCCCGCCGCTGATCCGGCGGGGTCAGTCCTTACTCAACACGGCGATTGCCCGCCGGCCCAAGCTGCCCACGATGTGCCGGTGCATGATGTCCCGGGCGCGGGCGGCGTCGCCGGAAATGACGGCTTCGGCAATCTGCTGATGCTCTTCCTGGACCCGGAGCCGGTCCTTTTCTGACTCCTCCTGACCCCTCAGGCCCACCTGCCGGTAGCGGTCTGCCTTGTCCCACAGACCCTCAAGGATGCCTGTCAGCAGCGGGTTGTGGGACGCGGTGTAGATGGCGCGGTGAAAATCGCGGTGGGCCCTCATCGCCGCAAGATCGGATGCATCCCGGAGCGGGACCACTTGCGCCAGTGCGGCTTGGATATCGTCAATGTCCGACGGCGTCCGGCTCTCCGCGGCGAGGCCCGCCGCCAGGGGGTCCAGGTTTTCGCGGATGAGGTAGAGGTCCCTGGCTTCATCGGCGGTCAGGGCGGCCACCCGCGCGTCTGAATGTGACTTCAGTTCCACCAGTCCCTCGGCCGCCAGGCGGCGGAGGGCTTCCCGCAAAGGGGTGGTGCTCACGCCTATTTCCTGGGCCAGCCTCGACTGGCTCAACACGGAGCCCTCCTCAATTTCCCCCGTGAGGATGCGGCGCCGCAGTTCCTCGTAGGCGTAGGCGTTCTTGGTGAGTATCGGTGGCGGGACAGGCAAGGGTGAACTCCTCAGGCGGGCTAGGTTATAAGCTATAGTCTACCCGTGACGTCAGCCCAGAACTCCGGCCCCTTCACCCAAGTGCGCGTGAACGGCGAGGTGCTCCGGATGACCGACACTGAAGGCGCTTTCGGCCCGGACTACGGCAGGTTGCCCGTCGTCCTGCGGCTGCTTGCTGAAAACGTCCAGCGGAACATGCGCGGCGACGAGCGTGCGGAAGCAGTGGGCGCCCTCCGCCGCTGGCTGGACACCGGAAGCAGTACCGCCGAGATCGACTTCCTGCCCATCCGCGTACTGATGCATGACACCACCAGCACCCCGGCGCTGGTGGACATCGCCGCCATGCGGGATACCTTGGCCGAGCACGGGCAGGACCCGATGGCCCTGAATCCGCTGCTGCGGGTGGACGTCTCGATCGACCATTCGCTGGCTGTGGAAGAGTATGGGCGCCCCGATGCGGCAGCCCGCAACCTCAGGCACGAGATCCGCCGGAACCGGGAACGCTACCAGTTCCTCAAATGGGCATCGAAGGCGATGAATGATGTGCACATCAACCCGCCGGGTACCGGGATCATGCACACCATCAACCTCGAGCAGCTGGCCACCGTGGTGACCACGATTGAGAAAGACGGCGTCCGGTGGGCGGTTCCGGACATGATGGTGGGCACCGACAGCCACACCCCCATGATCAACGGCCTGGGCGTCCTGGGCTGGGGCGTCGGCGGGCTGGAAGCGCAGACCGTTATGTTCGGCATGCCCGCCACCCTGCGCATCCCGGACGTCGTCGGAGTCCGGCTCACCGGGGAGCTGAGGACCGGCACCCTGGCCACCGATCTCGCCTTGACCATCACCCACCGTCTCCGTGAAGTCGGTGTTACGGGCGAGTTCGTCGAATTCTTCGGGCCCGGCGTCTCCACCCTGACGGCGGGGGAGCGGGCCGTCGTCGCGAACATGGCACCCGAGTATGGCGCCACCACAGGCTACTTCCCCATCGACGACATGACCCTGGACTACCTCAGGGGCACCGGCCGTCCGGCAGAGCACATCCGGCTGGTTGAGGCGTACGCCCGGCAGGCAGGCATCTGGTTCGATCCGCAGGCCGCCCCGGTGTACACGCGGGTAGTCGATATCGATCTCTCCACCATTGACATGCACGCTGCCGGGCCGCGGCGGCCCCAGGACCTCCTGCCCGTCGGCGGTATCCGCAAAGCCTTGCAGCAGGAGAGCGGGCCCGCCAGCCCGGGCGCCGGGCCGCTTCCGGACTTCCCGGTAGCCCTTGCCGCGATCACCAGCTGCACCAATACCTCGGATCCGCGCCTGCTGATTGCCGCCGGGCTGCTGGCACGCAATGCCCGCCAAAGGGGCCTGGCAGTCCCGGACTGGGTCAAGACATCCCTGGCTCCGGGGTCCCCTGCGGCCGCCACGTACTTAAGGCGTGCCGGTCTCGTCGATGACCTTGCGTCCGTGGGCTTCGACATCGTGGGCTTTGGCTGCACCACCTGCATCGGCAATCCAGGACCGCTCACCCCTGCCGTCACCACAGCCCGGAAAGAGGGCACCAGTGAGCCGGTGGCCATCCTGTCCGGAAACCGCAATTTCCCCGGCCGGGTGCATCCCGACGTGGAACTCGGCTTCATCATGTCCCCGCCGCTGGTGGTGGCGTTCGCCCTGGCCGGCGATGCGAAGCGCGACCTCAGCACCGAACCCGTGCAGCATGCGGCAGACGGGTCACCCGTTTACCTGAGCGACGTGTGGCCCGCCCGCGAAGACATCGATGCCCTGGTGGTGATGGCCAACCATCCCGGCGATTTCCGCCGGGACTTCCTGGCCGCAAGCCAGGATCCGCAGTGGCAGCGGGTCGAGGCTCCCGACGGCGCCCGCTACCCCTGGGAGGAAATGTCCACCATCCTGCGCCGGCCGCCCTTCGCGGCGCTTTCCGAGGGAAGCCTCCTGGGGCAGTACACGGCCCACCCGCTGCTGGTCCTGGGCGATGACATCACCACGGACCACATCTCGCCGGCAAGTGCCATCCCGCCCGCCAGCGGCGTGGCGGACTTCCTCGTGGACCGGGGCGAGGACAGGGCCGACCTGAACGTTTTCGCCTCCCGCCGCGGCAACTGGGAAGTCATGGTCCGCGGCGCCTTCCACAATAAGTCCGTCAGGAACCTCCTGCACCCGGAAGCTCCGGTAGGCCAGACCATCCACGCGCCCTCCGGGGACAGCATGCCCATCTGGGACGCGGCGCAGCGCTACCGGGCCGAGGGCGAATCCTTGGTCCTGGTGGCCGGCGAGCGCTACGGCATGGGATCCTCGCGGGACTGGGCGGCCAAGGCCCAGCGGCTGCTCGGGGTCCGCGCAGTCATCGCCGCCGGCTTTGAACGGATCCACCGCTCCAACCTCATCGGCATGGGCATCCTCCCGCTCGTGATGCCGGCGGCGATGCGGGACGCGCTCTTCAGCCTGAAACCCGGCGACCGGATCATGCTGGACGCCGCCGAAGAACGGATCAGCCCCCGCGCGGGCATCCCGGCCACAATTGTCCGCGCGGACGGGACTGAAGAAGCCTTCACAGCCGCCGCGGCCGTGGAAACCCGGCTCGAATGTGAACTGCTGGTCGTTGGCGGCGTCATCCCCATGATCCTCCGCAGGACACTGCAAGGCACCGGGGTAACGCCTTAGCGCACCTCGAGGATCAAGCCCAGCAGCCTGGCTGCCGCGGGACGGGCGGCGTGTTCCTCGTTCCACTGCGCCCGCGCCACCGCTTTGCTGACGGCCTGGGTGGTGATGCCCAGTTCCTGCGCCACGGCTTTCTGCTGCCCGCGCACGCCGGGCGTCAGCAGGTCCAGGACGCGCCACTCCGCCTCGGACCGGTCGTGGACAATATGCCCCAGGAGCCGCAGCACGGCCTCGGCGTCATGGGCAATATCCGCCAGCGGCCCTTCCACGGCCACCGGAACCCGCTCCTTGCTGCTGCGCAGCCGGTCCACAGCACGCCGGGCATAGACCAGGCCGTGGCCGGAGGCATCCTTGATCTGGTTGGGAAGCGGCTCGCTGACAGGGCCAACGCCGATCCCCACATACCAGGAACCGCTGCGCAGCGCGATCAATGCGGCATCCACCGCCTGGTTCGGAGAGTCAACAATGCCCTGGACTTCATCCTCCACCGAGCGGTCGAAGTCCAGGCGCGCGGGGATGTGCCGCAGGTCCTTGAGCAACTGCGGTACCCGGTCCCCATCGCGCCGGACGTCCGTTTGATTGATTGTCAGCGTGAACATTCTGGGTACACACTACCCGGAAGCAGGAATCAGGGAATCTCTGTATTACGGCTGGTCAAATAGGAGATGGTGGCAGCAAAGCATGGGCAGAGGTTGCCTCAGCCCGGTCCATCTGTTGCGATGAAGGGACGGCCGCTGACGGGCGGCGCACCCGACGTGAGGATGGTTATGGCCGGCAGCATGGGGCAGGAAGAACTCGAACTCGTCGACCGCTGGTGGCGGGCAGCCAACTACCTTTCGGTGGGCCAGATCTACCTCCGGGCCAACCCCCTGCTGCGCGAACCTCTCAAGGCTGAGCACACCAAGTCCCGCCTGCTGGGCCACTGGGGGACCACCCCGGGGCTGAACTTCGTCTACGCCCACCTGAACCGCGTCATCCGCCGCGACTCCACCGAGATGCTCTTCGTGGCGGGTCCCGGCCATGGCGGCCCCGCCGTCGTCGCCAATGCCTGGCTGGAAGGCACCTACTCGGAGATCTATGCCCACGTGGGCAACGACGAAGCGGGCCTGGCCGAGCTCTTTCGCCAGTTCTCCTACCCCGGCGGAATCCCCAGCCATGCCGCCCCGGAAAGCCCCGGCTCCATCAGCGAGGGCGGCGAACTCGGGTACTCCCTGGCGCACGCCTACGGATCGGTGTTCGACAATCCCCAGCTGGTCACCGCCGTCGTCATTGGCGACGGCGAGGCGGAGACCGGACCGTTGGCCGCCAGCTGGCACTCGCACAACTTCCTGGACCCCGCGGCCGACGGCGCCGTACTGCCCATCCTGCACCTCAATGGCTACAAAATTGCCAACCCCACGGTCCTGGCGCGGATGCCCGAACAGCAGCTGGAACAGCTGCTGCGGGGCTACGGCCACGAGCCGTACTTCGTCACGGTGGACGATCCGGCCGCCACGGAAAAGGCGCACCGGGACTTCGCGGAGGCGCTGGACCGGTGCCTCGCGGACATCCGTGCCATCCAGGACGTGCACCGGTCCCCCTCGGCCGATCCGGACGCAGGGGAAGACGGCGCGCCGCGCTGGCCCATGATCGTCCTGCGCTCGCCGAAGGGATGGACCGGGCCGCGCTACGTGGACGGGCTGCAGGTGGAGGGCACGTGGCGCAGCCACCAGGTCCCGCTCTCCGAGGTCCGCACCAACAGTGGGCACCTGGGCCAGCTTGAGGAGTGGCTGCAGTCCTACCGGCCGGAAGATCTGTTCGACGGCGACGGCCGGCTCCGGCCCGACGTCGCCGAGGGTGCCCCTACGGGGGACTTCCGGATGAGCGCCACGCCGCACGCGAACGGCGGCGTGCTCCGGCGCGCCCTGAAGCTGCCCGCCTACCGGGACCACGCCGTCGAGGTTGCGCAGCCGGGGACCGAACGGGTCAGCCCCATGATCACCCTGGGCTCCTGGATGCGGGACGTCATCTCGCTGAACAAGGAAACGTTCCGGCTTTTCGGCCCGGACGAGACGGCGTCCAACCGGCTGCAGAACGTCTACGAGGTCACGGACAAGGTGTGGCAGTACCGGATTGACGACGTCGACGAGCACCTTGGGCGGTCCGGCAGGGTCATGGAGGTGCTGAGCGAGCACCTGTGCCAGGGCTGGCTGGAAGGCTACCTCCTCACCGGCCGGCACGGCGTCTTCAGCTGCTATGAGGCCTTCATCCACATTGTCGATTCCATGTTCAACCAGCACGCCAAGTGGCTGAAGGTGCACCGCACCTTGCCGTGGCGCCAGCCCGTGGCTTCGCTGAACTACCTGCTGTCCTCGCATGTGTGGCAGCAGGACCACAACGGGTTCTCACACCAGGATCCCGGGTTCATCGACCATGCCGTGAACAAGAAGGCGGAGGTCATCCGGGTGTACCTCCCGCCGGACGCCAACACGCTGCTGTCCGTGATGGAGCACTGCCTGGAGTCCACGGACTACGTCAACATCGTGGTTAGCGGGAAGCAGCCTTCACCCACCTGGCTGGGGCCGGCGGACGCCGCGAACCACTGCCGGCGGGGGCTGGGGATCTGGACCTTCGCCGGGTCCGAGGTGCCCGGCGAGGAGCCCGACGTCGTGCTGGCCTGCGCCGGCGACGTGCCCACCGTGGAGACCGTGGCCGCCGCGGAACTCCTGCGGGAAGGTGCGCCGGGGCTGAAAGTCCGCGTGGTCAACGTGGTGGACCTGATGAGGCTGCAGGACGAGAGCGAGCACCCGCACGGACTCCCGGCCCGCGACTTTGACGGGATCTTCACAAGGGACAAGCCGATCATCTTCGCCTACCACGGCTATCCCGCCCTGATCCACCGGCTGGCCTACCGGCGCAGCAACCAGGAAGGCCTGCACGTGCGCGGCTACAAGGAAGAGGGCACCACCACCACGCCCTTCGACATGGCCATGCTGAACGGCCTTGACCGCTTCCAGCTGGCCATCGACGCCATCGACCGCGTGCCGGGGCTGGCCGAGAAGCACTCGCTCCTGCGGCAGGACCTCCAGGACCGCCGCATGCGGGCCTTTGAACACACCCGGACGGACGGCGAGGACCCGGAGGAGATCCGGAACTGGCAGCTTTCCTAGCGGAGCAGCGCGGTCCTAGCCCACCAATGTGTCGAGTCCCGCGGAGGGCAGGTGGATCCAGCCCTCCGTGCGGGCGGCGGCCGCGTGGGCCCGGTCCGGCACCAGGGTCAGCCGGCGGGCCACCGCGCGGGCGGTAAGGGAAGCGACGACGGCGTCAAACAGGTCGTCCGATCCGGCCAGTTTGTTCCCGTACCCGGCCAGGTCCAGCCACGGCGCCTGCGCCGTGAGGCTGTCAAGCAGCAGGCTCAGGCGTTCTGTCTCGGCGCGGCCCTTGTAGCCGCGCCCGTTGAGCCCCCAGATTTTCAACGATGCGGCCGGGTAGACCTCTGCCAGGCGGCCGGAGCCATCCCTCGCCTGGGGCCCGTGCAGCGCGGCGATTTTTGCCTGAATCACCGCGCACCGCATGGCCGGATGCGCCAGCCGGTCTGCCGAAACGCTCAGCGGGATGAGGCCTGTTTGCCCCGTCACGAACCGGTCGGTGTCGCGGTACGCCAACAGCCGCCGGCCCGCTATCCCGTCATGCTCCAGAACCGGCGCCGGGTTGAGGGCGAGGTGTCCGGTAAGGAACGGAATGAGTGCGTCCGGCCAGCCCACCGGACAGTCGACGCCGGTCATGTCCGTGGCGCCGAACAGCTCCACGATCTCCCGGTCGTCCACGTCCAGGGACAGGTGCACCAGCCGTGCAGAACCCGGGAGCCATTCGATGACCGCCGCCGCGGTCTTCTTCGTGGCGGCTGCCAGATCCACTCCGAGCGTTTTCACGTGACCAGACTCTACCTCCGGGAACCCCGCTACCGCAGTGGACGCCGGATGACGCCCTGTCCCGCTTCTGAAAGGCTGGTGGGTGGTGCGCCACCCGGCTGACCGGCCCCGAAAGGATCATTTCCATGCCATGGCTTGATGTACTCGGCAACGACATCCACTACACGGACTCAGGCAAGGGCCAGCCGGTGGTGCTCCTGCATGGCCACGCCTCGGCGGCGGCCTGCTGGGAGCCGATCATCGCCGAAGTCGAGCAGGACTTCCGGGTCCTGTCCTACGACACCTACGACCATGGCTGGTCCTCGAACTCCCCGCGGCAGGGCCCGCTGGTTGACCGGGCCGCAGAGCTTGAACACTTTCTGGGCTCCCTCGGCCTGGAGAACCCGGTTATTGTGGGGCAATCCATGGGCGGCATGACCACGCTTCGCTGGGCCGTCCGCAACCCTGGCGGTGCCGCTGCCCTGGTGGTGTGCGGCATGGGCTGGCCGCTGGTGGTGCCGCCTCCGGGACAGCCTGGCGAGCCGGAGAAGTTCGAGGTCTTCAGCTCACTTGATGCAGACGAACGGATCTGGCTGGGTGTTGGAAATTCCTTCACGGAGCGGTGGATCGCGGAAAACCCGCTGGACTACGCCCGCTACATCCGGGTCCGGTCCACCGGTGCCGCCATTGAAGCGGCACGCCACCCGCGGAGCCTGGAACAGAGCCAGGGCGAGTTCCTCAGCGCCGACCCGCAGGACGTGGACTCGTTCCAGCGGGGACTGGAATCCATCTCCAGCCCGCTGGCGCTGCTGATCGGGGATGAGGAAAGGCCGCGCATCCGCCGCGGGGCAGAGCATGTTGCCGCTACGGTGCCGGGCGCGCGCCTCGTGGTCGTCCAGGACGCCGGCCACAACGCCTACTTCCAGCGCCAGGACATCCTGGTGGAAACCATCCGCAGCACGGCTGCCAGCACACGGGGCCGCTGACGCGGGTGGGGTGGCCGGTGCTCCGACCTGTAGGTGAGTGCGCCCGGAATCCCGCCCTCCGAACCAAGGTCTTCACCCCGGGCAAAGCCCGCCCAGAGCGCCCGCAGCTGCCGGCCCACAGCGTTTACGTCCTCCCAGCCGGCGCCGGCGATCAGCCCCACCCCGTCCCACGTGCTCCGGTTGCCGAACAGCAGCGGGAGATCAATGGTGTGGGCGGCGCCGAAGATGTTGCCGGGGGCGTGCCAGTGCAGGATGTAGCGGTGCGCATTCCCGCCCGCCCGGGTGTGCCGGCGGGCGAACTTCCGCGCAGCCCAGCCGTAGACGGTCTCTGTGACAACCCAGTTGATGGCCCGCAGCGCCGCATCACCCACCACCGGCACCGTGCCGAGCCTGCTGAGGTGCGGGCTGCGGGGCAGGAACAGCCTGGCTTCCTCGGACGTGTGCCCGATCAGCACCTCGATCCCGGGAGCTGAGCGGTTCCAGGCCTCCTCGATTCCGGCTTCCTCCGGCAGCGGTTCATGCCCGTACTGGGTCCCGAACGGCATGGCAGCCAGCATCCCGAACCTGCGGGCCACCTGGGCCACGTGGTTCTCCCGTTCCACTACGTCCATGGCCGGAGTTTCCCCGGTGACGGCCTCCGCGGCGATCCCCATGGCATGGTTCATTTTGGCCCGGCCGCGTGCAATGCCCAGCGGTGCGCTCTGGATGATGGCACGCTGGAAGAGCTTCGGCGCTTCCGGGGTGGCCATCAGGTGGGCGATGGCGTCGCCGCCGGCGGACTGCCCGAATGCGGTGACCCGGCCGGGGTCACCGCCAAACGCTGCGATGTTGCGCCGGACCCAGCGGAACGCCTCGAGCTGGTCCAGCAGTCCCAGGTTCCCCGGGCGGCCCGTGCGCGTGGCCAGGAACCCGAACAGTCCCAGCCGGTAGGTTACCGAAACCACCACCACCCGGTTCTCGGCCACCAGGACTGCGGGATCGAAGATGGCGAGGTCGCCGGACCCGGTGGTGTAGGACCCGCCGTGGATCCACACCATGACGGGCAGCCGTTCATCCGGGGACACGTCCGCAGGCAAGGTGATGGACAGGTTCTGGCAGTCCTCGCTGCCGGGGAGCTCGCCGTACCGGGTGCCCAGGACGTCATCGAGGAACGGGACTGGCCCCTGCGGGCAGGCCGGTGCGGGCGAGGTGGCAGCAAAAGGCTGGCTCCAGTCCGGCACCGGGACGGGCGGCTGGAACCGGGCGGCCGTGGCATAGGGAATGCCGGTGGCGCGGAGGACATCCCCGTCCCGCCACCCGGTGACGGGTCCGCAGGGCGGGCTGAAAACAGGTGCGGAGTTCACCGAACCCACCTTAAACCACAACCCTTAAGCAACAACGCGGAGTCACTTCCGGCCCAAATCCGGCGGCGGATTGGGCGCGGAGTGACCCCGCGTCGATGGCTGGGCCCACGCCGTCAGGGTTCCCTGACCGAGCGAAGCGATGAGGGAGACGGTGGAAACTAGTGGCCGGTGGGCACGTAACGCTTGATGGAGGCTTCCAGTTCGGCTTCGGCGGCGGCGCGGTCGCCCCAGCCCTCGGCCTTGACCCACTTGCCCGGCTCCAGGTCCTTGTAGCGGGTGAAGAAGTGCTCGATTTCCTTGATCAGGAAGTCGTTGACGTCGCTGACTTCCTGGATGTGGTCGAAGCGGGCGTCAACCGGGACGCAGAGGATCTTGGCGTCTCCGCCGCCGTCGTCCGTCATGTTGAAGACGCCGATGGGACGGGACTCCACGATGACGCCCGGGTGCAGGTCGAAGTCCTGCAGGAGCACCAGTGCATCCAAGGGGTCGCCGTCTTCGCCGAGGGTGTTTTCGAAGTACCCGTAGTGCGTGGGGTACTGCATGGAGGTGAAGAGGACGCGGTCCAGGCGGACGCGGCCGGTCTCGTGGTCAACTTCGTACTTGACGCGTGATCCCTTGGGGATCTCGATGGTCACGTCATGCTTCATGGAATGCTCCTCGGCAATTGCAGGGGGTGCGCGGCACATCTGACGGGCCCACAAAAAGGAGTGTCCGTGCCGCCGACTACTATTGAGGATATCGCGAGAGGCCCTGGAATCAGGAACTTGTGGGGATATTTCAGGACTTGAGGACCGGCACCAGCATGACCAAAACAACCGTCACGGACGCGTGGATGGACCGCGTCCGGCGGGCTGCGGACAGCTGGCTGGCAGCCGTGAAAAGCTCCTGGCCGGCGGTCCTGCTCACCGCGATCCTGGTTGCCCTCGCCGTCCCGGCGGCCCTGCTGGTGGCCCCCGGTTTCCTCGAACCCGAGCCCCCTGCCCCCGCACCGCCGGCTCCCGAATGGCAGCAGGTTCCGGCCACACTGTCAGCCCCTGAGGGGCTTGCCCCGTTGGATGCCTCCGCGGACATTCCGTCCCCGGAGGCGGTCACCACCCGGCTGGACCCGGTGTTGAAGACCGACGGCGGCGGTACTTTCACGGGGCTGGTCCAGGATGCGGTGACCGGCCAGGTTCTCTTTGACCGGGGCGGCTCCGAAAGCCGCGTGCCGGCGTCGAACCTGAAACTGCTGACCGCGGTCGCCGCGTTGCGCTCATTGGGCCCGGACCGCCGGTTCAGCACCACCGTGACCGCCGGCCCCATAGCCGGGCAGGTGGTCCTGAAGGGCGGCGGCGACGTCCTGCTCGGCGCCGGTGAATCGGCCGGTGAAAAGGTGATGGGCCACGGCGGCCTGGCCACGCTGGCGGCCCAGACAGCTGCGGCGCTGCAGGCTGCCGGAACAGCGGGGGAGATCAAGGTTCTGGTGGACGATTCCCTCTTCACCGGCCCCGTCCTTAATCCGGCGTGGCAGGCCGGGGATGTGGCTGCCGGTGAGGTGGCCCCGCTGTACCCGCTGGCGCTGCATTCGGCACGCTTCGATCCTGCCGTCACTACGGGGCCGCGCCCGCCGGATTCCGCCATCACGGCAGCGGAGGAATTCGCCGCCCGGCTGCGTGAGGCGGGTGCCGCGGCGGGACTGACCGTGGCCGCCGCCGTCGAACGTGCACCCGCGCCCGCAGGTGACACTGCCACCCCGCCGGTCCTGGCGGAAGTGCAGTCGGCCACCGTCGCGGAGCAGGTTGACCTGATGCTGCAGGTCTCCGACAACTACCTGGCCGAGGCTTTGGGCCGGATGGCTGCTGTCGCGGCCGGCCAGCCGGGCAGCAACGACGGCGCCACGGCGGCCGTCCGCGCGCAGCTTGCCGAGGCCGGAATCCCCTCGGACTCCATGCAACTTGTGGATGTCTGCGGGCTGGCCATGGGCAACCAGGTCTCGGCCCGCCAGTTCGCTGAGGTGGTCCGCGCCATCACGTCCGGCACGGACAGCAGGCTCCGCGAGGCACTGGACGGTTTTCCCGTTGCCGGCCTGACAGGCACCCTGGACGCGAGATACGGGGAGGAATCGACGGCGGGCGGCGCCGGGCTGGTGCGCGCCAAGACCGGAACCTTGAACACGGTGCTGGCGCTGAGCGGTTACGTGGTGGATGCGGACGGGCGGCTCCTGGTGTTCTCCTTCATCGGAAACGGTCTCACCCCGGGTGCCGCGGGCAACAGGGTGGCCCTGGACCGGGCCGCAACAGCCCTCGCCGCCTGCGGCTGCCGCTAGCTGCGTGGTTGCCGCCGCCGTGGTTCGCCGGTGAGCGAACTTAAGGACGATCCCCGGCCTGCTGTGTTCTGATGGGACTTATGGAGTCCACTGCAGGTGAGTCGTCAGCACAAACGTTGTCCAATCCGGCCCAGGCCCTGATCAACTGGGACCTTGCCGCGTCCACCGCGGCACGGCTGGCTCCTGCCGGGCCTGATTTGGGCCATGCCGCTATCGGCGAGGCAGTGGACAGCCTGCGCCGGCTCGCGGACGCCTCGGTGGAGCACGTCCACGAAATCAGCGGGCTGGAAGCTGCCAGGGACCTCCGCGACTCCAACGTGCTGGTGGTGGACCGTGCCTCGTGGGCCAAGGCCAACACCCAGAGCTTCGCCGTGATGCTGAAGCCCGCCATGGAAAAGATGCTGGAAAACCGCCGCGGCTCCCTCAGCCCGGCAGCTGCCAGCGTCAGCGGCGCCATCACCGGCAGCCAGCTGGGCGCCGTCCTGGCGTTCCTGTCCAGCAAGGTCCTTGGCCAGTACGATCCCTTCGCCGCGCTGGCCGAGGGCTCCAACGCGCCCGCCGGGGGCAGGCTCCTGCTCGTGGCCCCGAACATCATCTCCGTGGAACGCGAACTGAACGTCGCGCCCGAGGACTTCCGCCTGTGGGTGTGCCTGCACGAACAGACCCACCGGGTGCAGTTCGCCGCCGCGCCCTGGCTACGCCACCACATGTTGCAGCAGATCGACGACCTGAGCGGACACCTGCTGGGCAATGTCGATTCGCTGATGGAGCGGGCAACCGCCGCAGCCCGCTCGCTCAAGGACCGCTCCGCCACCGGAAACACTCCCGGCCGCGGGGCCATCCTGGACCTGCTGCAGGACCCGGAGGAAAAGGCTGCTATCTCGCACCTCACCGCCGTCATGAGCCTGCTGGAGGGCCACGCCAACGTGGTGATGGATGGTGTGGATGCCAGCATCGTCCCGTCCGTCAAGACCATCCGGCAGCGGTTCAACGACCGCGGCAAGGACCGCGGCGTGATCGAGAAGTTTATCCGCAGCCTCCTTGGACTGGACGCCAAGATGCGCCAGTACTCCGACGGCGCCCGGTTCGTCCGCGCCGTGGTGGACGTTGCGGGAATGGACGGCTTCAACAGGGTCTGGGAGTCCGCTGACCACCTGCCCACCGAACCGGAGATCCACGACGCCAAGCTGTGGCTGGACCGGATGGGCCTGTAATTGCCTGACGTTCCCCGCGTTTCCCTTCCTTCCCCGGCAAGCAGCGGCCGGCGGCGGCCCGGGAGGCTGGCGCCCGTCGTCGGCACCGCGCGGAAAATGGTCCAGGAGGCACTCGCCGGGGCCGGCTATCCGCATCACGTCCTGGTGGCCTGCAGCGGCGGGCCGGACTCCCTGGCGCTCGCCGCTGTCGCGGCCTACTTCGCACGGCGTGGCCATGTTGATGGCCACCCCGTAACGGTAGGCGCGGTGGTGGTGGACCACCAGCTGCAGGAAGGCTCAGGCCAAGTGGCCGCGCACACCGCGGAGGTGCTGCAGAACCTCGGGCTGGCCCCTGTGGAAATCCGGGCCGTAACCGTGGCGGGCACCGGCATGGGCCCGGAAGCCGCGGCCCGGGACGCCCGGCATGAAGCACTGGAAGCGGCTGCGGCCGGCCAGGGCGCGGAGGCCATCCTGCTCGGACACACCCTGGACGACCAGGCTGAACAGGTGCTGCTGGGTTTGGCAAGAGGCTCGGGTACCCGTTCGCTGGCCGGAATGCGGCCAGCCCGGGGCATCCTGCTGCGGCCGTTCCTGGGGCTTCGCCGGGCGGACACGGAAGAGATCTGCGAGGTGGAGGAGCTGGACCCCTGGCACGATCCCACCAACACGGACCCGTCCTTCGCCCGGTCGCGAACCCGCACCGAAGTCCTCCCGCACCTGGAGGAAAAACTGGGGCCCGGCGTCGCCGAATCCCTTGCCCGGACGGCTTCCATCCTGCAGCTGGACGCCGACTACCTCGAGGATGTGGCGGAAGCCACCTTCGCCTCCCTGGCCGAACGGAACGGGCCGGAAGTCAGCCTTCCCGAGGAGGCGTTGCGCTCCCTGGCCCCCGCCATCAGGTTCCGGGTGATCGCCAAGGCAGCGGCCGACGTCGGCGGGCAGCAGCCCAGCTACAAGCGCCTTTTGGCGGCGGAGGCGCTGCTGAGGAGGCAGGGCTCCGCGGGCCCCGTTGAACTTCCGGGCGGGGTGAGCGCCTACCGGCTGTCCCTCGCGCAGCTCGACGCGTCGCCCGCCGCCGGCCGGCCTGCCGGCTCGGATAACCCCGGCTCCGTTCCCCGTGAAGGGCCGCGCTGTGGGAAGCTAGTGTTCCGGCCTCAAAAACCGCCCACAAAATAGTCGCACCCCGCATCTACACAGGAGCCATTGGTGGATTCAAACGACGTCCAGGCAGACCTCAAGCACGTTCTCTACACCAAGGAACAGATCCAGCAGCGGATCACCGAACTCGCTGCCCAGATCGACAAGGACTATGAAGGCCGCGAGATCCTCATTGTCGGTGTGCTCAAGGGTGCCGTGATGGTCATGGCTGACCTGGCCCGTGCGCTGCACAGCCACATTTCCATGGACTGGATGGCTGTTTCCTCGTACGGCTCCGGCACGCAGTCCTCCGGAGTGGTCCGCATCCTGAAGGACCTGGACACGGACCTGATGGGCAAGGACGTGCTGATCGTCGAGGACATCATCGACTCCGGCCTCACGCTCTCCTGGCTGAAGACCAACCTGGAATCCCGCGGCACCGCCTCGGTGGAAATCTGCACCGCCTTCCGCAAGCCCACGGCCGCCAAGGTGGAGATCGACGTCAAGTACGTCGGTTACGACATCCCCAACGAGTTCGTTGTCGGCTACGGCCTGGACTACGCCGAGAAGTACCGCAACCTGGACTTTGTGGGCACCCTCGCGCCGCACGTCTACGAGTAAGCCACCTTCCGCGCCCTACGAAGCGTCGTATGAAAGGGAAGGCCGGCTGAACAGGAACATCGGCATCAAGGATGTGGCATTGGCGGCAGGGGTGTCCGCCACCACCGTGTCGCACGTCCTGAACGACGTTTCCTACGCGCGGATCAGCCCGGAAACCCGCGGCAAGGTGAAGGCCGCGGCCCTGGAGCTGGGCTACGGTCCCAACCGCGTGGCGCAGGCCCTGCGCAGCCGCCGCACGGGGGTGCTCGGGCTGGTCAGCGAGGACGTCGCCACCACCCCGCACGCCGGCCGGATCATCCTCGGCGCGGATGAGGCCGCCCGCGCCCGCGGCTACACCCTGATGGTCATCAACACCGCGGGATCGGCGAGCCGGGCGTCCCGGGAAAGCGACGTCGAGGCCGTACTGGAACGTCAGGTGGACGCGATCCTCTACGCCACCATGTACCACCGGTACCTTGAGGCGCCCGCCAACCTCGCCAGGGTGCCTGCGGTCCTTGTGGATGCTGTGACCGCGGACGGCGGCTTTCCGGCTGTTGTGCCGGACGAGCACGGCGGCGCCACGGCTGCAGTCGATGCCCTTCTCGCCGCCGGCCACACGCGCATCGGGTTCATTAACAACACGGAGGACGTGCCCTCCACCTCGCAGCGGCTCCGCGGTTTCCGGGAGGCCCTGACCCGGGCAGGCCTCGACGGCGAAGCCGCCCCTGTTGTGGCGGTTTCGTCCAATGCCGCCGGGGGATATACGGCAGCCGGCCGGATCCTCAGCGGTGGCAACCCGCCGTCGGGCCTTTTTTGCTACAACGACCGCATGGCCATGGGGGCGTACCGAGCGGCAGCCGAGCTGGGGCTTGTCCGTCCCGGGCGACCTGTCGGTCGTCGGATTCGACGACCAGGCCCTGATTGCCGGCAGCCTCCACCCCGGGTTGACCACCGTGGCGCTGCCCCACTACGAAATGGGCGCCTGGGCCGTGAACCACCTGATCGACACCCTCGAAGGCAGAACCGGCGGCGATGACCCCGACGCCGGAACCACCACCCTGGAGTGTCCGCTGGTCATCCGGGAGTCCGTTGCGCCGCCGCGGCAGTAGGACCACCGCACAGGCCCCACCCCTCCGTGTAGCTACGCCCACAGGGAACTTTTGCTTTCCATCATGCGTGATCTACTCCGGACGGTGTATAGCTAGAAGCTGACGCAGCACCATCACGCGCGCAAACTACTCGCCGTGCAGCACTACCAGAAGGGACGGGGCCAGCCCCCGAACAGATGAAAGCTAAGAACTTTTTCAAGGGCCCGGGCATCTGGATCGTCGTTGTGGTCGGTCTGCTCCTTGTGGCTTTTGCAACGCTGGCTCCCGGCGGTGCGGCACGGATTGACACCGATAAGGGCCTCGAACTGCTCTCCGGCAACCAGGTGGAGCAGGCAAAGATCTTCGATGGTGAAAACCGTGTTGACCTGACGCTGAAGGAAAACCTGAACCTGGAAGGGCAGGACAAGGGCAAGAGCGTCCAGTTCTACTTTGTGGACGCCCGCGCCGAGGACATCGTCAGGGCAGTCACCGCCTCTGACCTCAGCGGCGGCTACACGGACCAGCCCATCGAGAGCAACTGGTTCTCCGGCCTCCTCTCCCTCCTGATTCCGGTCATCCTGCTCGGCGCGCTGTTCTGGTTCCTGATGACCCGGATGCAGGGCGGCGGCTCCAAGATCATGCAGTTCGGCAAGTCCAAGGCCAAGATGGTCAGCAAGGACATGCCGCAGGTGACCTTCGCCGACGTCGCCGGTTCTGACGAAGCAGTGGAGGAACTCCAGGAAATCAAGGAATTCCTGCAGGAACCGGCCAAGTTCCAGGCCGTCGGCGCCAAGATCCCCAAGGGCGTGCTGCTCTACGGCCCGCCAGGCACCGGTAAGACCCTCCTGGCCCGCGCGGTCGCGGGTGAGGCCGGCGTTCCCTTCTTCTCCATCTCCGGTTCCGACTTCGTCGAAATGTTCGTCGGTGTGGGTGCCTCCCGTGTCCGCGACCTCTTTGAGCAGGCCAAGGCGAACTCCCCGGCCATCATCTTCGTGGACGAAATCGACGCCGTCGGCCGCCACCGCGGCGCCGGCATCGGCGGCGGCAACGACGAACGCGAACAGACCCTCAACCAGCTGCTGGTTGAAATGGACGGCTTCGACGTCAAGACCAACGTCATCCTCATCGCCGCCACCAACCGCCCCGACGTGCTGGACCCCGCACTGCTGCGCCCGGGCCGCTTCGACCGCCAGATCGGCGTGGAAGCGCCGGACCTGATCGGCCGCGACCAGATCCTGCAGGTGCACTCCAAGGGCAAGCCGATGGCGCCCGGCGTGGACCTGAAGGCCGTGGCCAAGAAGACGCCCGGATACACCGGCGCCGACCTTGCCAACGTCCTCAACGAGGCCGCGCTGCTCACGGCCCGCTCCAACGCCAACCTCATTGACGACCGCGCCCTGGACGAGGCCATCGACCGCGTGATGGCCGGCCCGCAGAAGCGCAGCCGCGTCATGAAGGAACACGAGCGCAAGATCACCGCCTACCACGAAGGCGGACACGCGCTCGTGGCGGCAGCCCTGCGCAACTCCGCGCCCGTCACCAAGATCACCATCCTTCCCCGCGGCCGTGCCCTGGGCTACACCATGGTGGTTCCGGACAACGACAAGTACTCCGTGACCCGCAACGAACTCCTGGACCAGATGGCCTACGCCATGGGCGGCCGCGTGGCCGAAGAAATCGTGTTCCACGATCCGTCCACCGGCGCTTCCAACGACATCGAAAAGGCCACCGGAACCGCCCGCAAGATGGTCACCGAGTACGGCATGAGCGAGCGGGTGGGCGCTGTCCGGCTCGGCCAGGGCGGCGGCGAGCCGTTCCTTGGCCGCGATGCGGGCCACGAACGCAACTACTCCGACCAGATCGCCTACGTGGTGGACGAGGAAGTGCGCCGCCTCATCGACCAGGCCCATGACGAGGCCTACGCCATCCTCACCGAGAACCGCGAGGTCCTGGACCGGCTGGCGCTCGAACTCCTGGAACGCGAGACCCTGAACCAGGCCGAGATCGCCGACATCTTCCGCGACATCCGCAAGCGCGACTTCCGCGAGGTATGGCTGTCCAAGGAGACCCGCCCCGTCCAGATGGCCGGCCCCGTGGAAAGCCGCCAGGAGAGGGCCGAGCGCGAGGCCCAGGAAGAAGCCAAGCAGGCCCGTTTGGACGAGCCGCTGGACGCCAACCCTCCGCATCCGCAGGGCGTAACGGAAGACGCACCGTTTCAGGGCGGCGTCCCCGAATCGGGGCCGGACACCCTTCGCGGCTAAGCTTTCTCTGTGACTCACTTCGACGACGACGACGTTCCCGCCTCCGCCGGATACCCGGCGGAGGACGGATCCTCCCACTCCAAGCACCAGAAAGTGGACCGGCCCCGGATCGAGGCGGCCGTCCGGGAGATCCTTCTCGCCATCGGTGAAGACCCGGACCGCGGCGGCCTGGTGGACACCCCCAAACGGGTGGCCAAAGCCTACGCCGAGGTTTTTGCCGGGCTGCACCATGACCCCGCGGATGTCCTGTCCACCACGTTCGACCTTGACCATGAGGAACTGGTCCTGGTCAAGGACATCCCCTTCTACTCCACGTGTGAGCACCACCTGGTGCCGTTCCACGGCATGGCCCACGTCGGCTACATCCCCTCGCATGAGGGCAAGGTCACCGGGCTGAGCAAGCTGGCCCGGCTTGTGGACATCTATGCCCGCCGCCCGCAGGTGCAGGAGCGGCTCACCACTGAGATCGTTGAGGCGCTGGTCCGCTACCTCAAGCCGCGGGGCGCCATCGTCGTTGTTGAATGCGAACACATGTGCATGTCAATGCGCGGTATCCGCAAGCCCGGAGCGAAGACCGTCACCAGTGCGGTCCGCGGGCAGCTTCATGACCCGGCCACCCGCGCCGAAGCCATGAGCCTCATCCTCGGAAGGTAACAAACAGACCATGGACTCACTCGCTGCAGCCCCGGGAACCGGGCCCGCAACTTCGCCGCTGCCCATCCTGCGCAAACCGCGGCCGGCCGCCCGTTTCGAAGACCTGCCCACCGACCGCACCCTGGTCATGGGAATCCTGAACGTCACCCCTGATTCCTTCAGCGACGGCGGCAAGCACGCCACGTCCGACACCGCCATCGCCGCCGGCCTGCGCATGTTCTACGCCGGTGCGGACATCATCGACGTCGGGGGAGAGTCCACCCGGCCCGGCGCCGAAGACGTCAGCCCCGAAGAAGAACAGCGCCGCGTCATCCCCGTTATTGAGGCGCTGGTCAAGGCCGGTGCGCTGGTCAGCATCGACACCACCCATGCCGCCACCGCCGCGGCCGCTGTGGAAGCCGGGGCCGCCATCATCAACGACATCTCCGGCCTCAGCATCGAACCGGAAATGGCAGAGCTTGTGGCAGCGTCCAAGGTTCCGTACATCCTGACCCACCGCCGCGGCGACGCCCGCACCATGAATTCCCTTGCCGAGTACACGGACGTGGCTGGGGACGTAGTGGCTGAACTCGCCGGGGTGCGGGACAAGCTCTATGCCGCCGGCGTCAGCCAGGACCAGATCATCATCGATCCGGGCCTGGGCTTCGCGAAGAACGATGCGCAAAACTGGGAACTCCTGCAGAACCTGGACCAGCTGCACAGCCTGGGCCACAAGGTGCTGGTGGGAGCGTCCCGCAAGCGGTTCCTTGGAACCCTGCTCACCGTGGCCGGCAAGTCCGCGTCCCCGGAGGAGCGCGACGGCGCCACCGCCGCAATCACCGCCATCAGTGCCTACCGCGGCGCCTGGGCCGTCCGCGTGCACGACGTCGGCTCCAGCCTGGACGCCGTCAAGGTTGCCGCCCGCATGGCCGCAGTACCCAAAACTCAGTAGGGCCGGGGGACCCATGGACAAAATTACGCTGACCGGTGTGACCGCCGTCGGCCATCACGGAGTGTTTGATTTTGAACGCCGCGAGGGCCAGCCTTTTGTTGTGGACGCAGTGCTTTACCTGGATTTCGCCGCGGCGGCGGAGTCCGATGACGTCCGCGACACCGCGCACTACGGCGAGGTGGCCCAGCGTATTACCGAATGGGTCTCGGGCGAGCCGCTGAACCTGATCGAAGCCCTGGCCGTCCGGATCGCGGACAGCCTGCTGGCCGAATTCCGGCTCCACGCCGTGGAGATCACCGTGCACAAACCGCAGGCGCCCATCGAGGTTCCCTTCGGCGACGTGGCCGTCACCGTCCACCGCGGGAATCCAGTCCCCGGGAATTCCGTCCGCCGGGAGTCAACCTTCAACGGGGGGACACCGTGAATGCCGGTTATGCCAAGGTAGTGCTGGCTCTTGGCAGCAACCTGGGGGAACGGAACGACACCCTCTCCGAGGCGGTCGCAGATCTTGTCGACCCGCCGGAGGTGCGCCTCCTGGCGGTGTCCCCGGTGGTCCAGACCAAGGCGGTGGGCGGCCCGGCAGGCCAGCCCGACTTCCTGAACATGGTCATCACCGCGGAAACCAGCCTGGCTCCGCTGGAACTGCTGGCACATTGCCAGGCGGTGGAGAACAAGCACCACCGTGTCCGCGAGGTGCACTGGGGGCCGCGGACGCTCGACGTCGACGTCATCACCTACGGCGACCTCCGCAGCGACGACCCCGTGCTGACCCTGCCGCATCCGCGCGCCGCCGAACGCGCCTTTGTGCTGTACCCGTGGTCGCTGATCGAACCCGCGGCAACCCTGAACGGTGAACGCATCAGCGCGCTGGCCGCCCGGGCGGCGGACTACGGCGATCTTGCTCCGTTCGATGGCTTCGGCGACTTCGACGGCATGCCCACTGCCGGGGCGGTGGAAGAACGATGAAGCCCATCAACCCGCTGCGCCTCATGCTGATCGGCATCATTTTGGCAGTCGCGGGCTGGGCGGCCACCGTGGTGACCAGCCGGTACAGCATGGCCACTCCCGTGCTGCCCGCTACGGCGCTGGCCACGATGGGCGTGATCGTCGCCATCACCCTGATCCTGGGCATCCGGGTCCTGAGGTGGCGCAACAGCATCACGAACGCGAACGCCAAAAAGAAGACGGTGCTCGATCCGCTGCTGGCGGCCCGCACCCTGGTCCTGGCCCAGGCGTGCGCCTACGCCGGAACCGTGCTGCTGGGCTGGCACGTGGGCATCTTCCTGGACCAGCTGCGGATCTGGAGCCTGCGCAGCGACCAGGGCATCACCTGGCTGGCCCTGGCCATGGCCGGCGGGGGACTGGTGATGATCGTGGTTGGCCTCCTGGTGGAGCGCTTCTGCAAGATTCCCCCGGAGGACGGCGACACCAAGGGTGTTGACGGCAAGCCCGGGCGCCAGGTCCGTGGCGAAGCCGCGGGGGAAGGCGAATATGCATACCGAGGCGATTGATCCGCCGGGCATCGCCTGGCAGCGCGTCTCGCCCAAGTACATCACCGTCCGGCTGGTGGAGTGGGCCGTGGGCAACCTCGTCGCGGTACTGCTGCTCTCCCTGCCATTGCTCTTTGTCCTCCTTGGCGTATGGCGCTGGCCGCCGCTGTGGCTGGCCGTCGCCCTTCCGGCGGGGATGCTGGTGCTGGCTCTCTGGCGCCTCGTGCTGATCCCGCGCCAGGTCCGGGCCATCGGCTATGCCGAGCGCGACGACGACCTCCTGGTCAGGACCGGGATCTTCTTCCAGCGCACCATGGCCGTTCCCTACGGCAGGATGCAGTACGTGGACATCGGTGTGGGCCCGGTGGAACGGGGGCTGGGTTTGTGCACGCTCAAGCTGCACACTGCCGCGCCGGGCACCAATGCCAAGATCCCGGGCCTGCCCGCCGCCGAAGGCGCGCGGCTCCGCGAACAGCTGGCGGCGCGCGGCGAAGCCAGGCTGGCAGGACTGTGACCGCTGACGGGCAGGTCCCCGGTACGGGGGCGCCGGGCAGTTCGCCGCTGCCCGCCGGATCGGCTGCCGCAGACGGTGCCGGGCCCGACGACGGGTGGCTGCGTGTGCACCCGGCGTCGCCTTTTGTCCGCGGCTGGGTAGCGCTGGCCGCCATCGGCTTTTTCTTTGGCCGCGATATTTTCGAGCGGATGCTGCAGGGGCGGCCGGTGTTCACGGACGAGCTGGCAGGCCGGGCGCCGTGGCTGCTGGCGGGCGGTGCGGCCATGCTGCTGATCGCCGTCCTGGGCTTCGTCCTGACCTGGTACTTCACCAAGTACCAGGTGTCCGGCGGCTACGTCCGGGTCAACACCGGCTTCCTCTTCCGCCAGCAACGGCAGGCGCGGCTGGACCGGGTCCAGGCCATCGACATCGTCCAGCCCCTGCTCGCGCGCATCTTCGGCCTGGCCGAACTCAAGTTCGAGGTTGCTGACGCCGGGGAGTCGGCCGTGCGGCTGGCCTACCTGAAGATGGACGACGCCCGGCAGCTCCGCGCCACCATCCTGGCCCGGGCCGCCGGGGTGAGCACCGGCGTCGAGGGCCCTGGCGAGGCCGCGCCCGAGGCGCCGGAATACCCGGTCCTGTCGGTGCCGCCGTCGCGCCTTGTCGGTTCGCTGCTGCTGAGCGAACAAAGCTTTTTCGTGGCGGTGGGCGGTGTGGCCTCCGTGGTTCTTTCCGCCGTCACGGACAACCAGAGCTTCTACTTTTACCTGATTCCGGCCGCGCTGGGCCTCGCGGCCAGCTACTGGACCCTCTTCAACAAGGGCTACAACTTCACGGCAGCCATTTCGCCGGACGGCATCAGGCTGCGGTACGGGCTGCTGGACACGCAGGCGCAGACGCTGCCGCCCGGCCGGATCCAGGCACTCAAGATTGCCCAGCCGCCCCTGTGGCGTCCGTTCGGCTGGTACAGGATGCAGGTCAACGTCGCCGGTTACGGCCTGGTGGAAAACGCCGGAGAGGGCACCTCCCGCACCACCCTGCTGCCCGTCGGCAAGCTCGAGGACGCCATGAACATGCTCGCCCTGGTGCTGCCGGATCCAGGCACTGCCCAGCCTGCCAACGTTTTTGGTGCCGGGCTCACCGGCCTGGATTCCGACGGCGGATTCGTCACCACGCCGCGCCGGGCCCGGATACTTGCCCCGCTGGGATGGCGCCGGAACGGGTTTGCCGCGACGGACACCGCCCTGCTCATCCGCTCCGGCCGCTGGTGGCGGGAGCTCGTGGTGGTTCCGCACCAGCGAACCCAATCCATGGCACTGCACCAAGGGCCGCTGGCACGGCGGTTCAGGGTTGCCGACCTGGTGCTTCACACCACCGCCGGCCCTGTCGCGCCGCGGCTGACCCAGGCCGGCGTGGACGAGGCGCGGGCCCTCTTCAACGAACAGTCGGCACGCGCCCGGCTGGCCAGGAAACGGCAAACAACGGAACAGTGGCTGCGGCAGGTGGCGGTCCCGGTGGTTGAGCCTGTCGAAACCCGGGCGCCGCAAGCCCCAACCCAGGAAGGCCCGCAGCATGGCTAAACCCGGACGCCTCGGCGTCGGAATCATTGGCGCCGGGAAAGTGGGCGCGGTCCTCGGCGCCGCCCTGCGCGCGGCGGAACACGCCGTCGTCGGTGTCTCAGCGGTGTCCGACGCGAGCCGTGAACGGGCCGAAACGCTGCTCCCCGGCGTCCCCATCCTTGAGGTGCAGGACATTGTGGAGCGGGCGGAACTGGTGCTGCTCGCGGTGCCGGACGACGCCCTGCCGGACCTGGTGGAGGGTCTGGCCAAGCTCGGCGCCTGGCAGCCAGGCCAGCTGGTGGCCCACACCTCGGGCAGGTTCGGGGTGGGTGTCCTGCATCCGGTGCGGGCTGCAGGCGCTGTCCCGTTGGCGCTGCACCCGGCCATGACGTTCACCGGGATGAGCCTTGACCTGACGCGCCTGCTGGATTGCACCTTCGGTGTCACGGCCGACGCCGCCATGCTTCCCATCGCGCAGGCGCTGGTGGTGGAGATGGGCGCGGAGCCCGTGGCCATCGCCGAAGCGGATAGGACGCTGTACCACGCGGCCCTGGCGCACGGGTCCAACCACCTGGTCACCCTGGTGGCGCAAGCCTCGCAACTGTTGGCTGAGGTGGGCGTTGACCTGCCCGGGCGCATGCTGGGTCCGCTGCTGCGCGCAACCTTGGAGAACGCTCTGGCCTCCGGGGAATCCGCCCTCACTGGCCCTGTGGCGCGCGGCGATGTGGGAACAGTGCAGGCGCATGCGGAGGCGTTGCGGGAGTTCGACGGCGGCGGGCAAGGTGACGTGTTGGCGGCCTACCTCGCGATGGCACGCGCCACAGCCCTGCGCGCCGAAGGGCGCGGCCTGCTGAAAGCTGACCAGCTGGAGGGGCTGCGCAAGGCCCTCGAACCGAGGGAGGACTGACCATGCCCATCAAACTCGTCACGACGGTTGCCGATCTGCACGCCGAAAGCGCACGCCTGCTGACTTCCAGGCAGGGTGCTTCCCAGGGCCTGGTGCCCACCATGGGTGCACTCCACGAAGGCCATGCCGCATTGGCGCGCACCGCCGTCGAACAGAACGACGTGGTGGTGGCCAGCATCTTCGTCAACCCCCTGCAGTTCGGCGACGCCGTGGACCTCGACCGGTACCCGCGCACGCTGGAGGCAGACCTGGCGCTGCTGGAAGCCGAGGGCGTGGACCTTGCGTTCGCGCCGTCGGTGGAGGAGGTGTACCCAGGGGGTGAGCCGCTGGTGCGCGTAACGTCCGGCCGGCTGGGGGAGAAGTGGGAGGGCGCTTCCCGTCCCGGGCACTTTGACGGTGCCCTGACGGTGGTGGCCAAACTGCTGCATTACGGCATGCCCGCCGCGGGGCTGGCCGGGGGTGATTCGGATGGTTCAGGCCTTCCCGCCTACCGTGCGTACTTTGGCCAGAAGGATGCCCAGCAGCTGGCGCTGGTGCGGCGCATGGTGGCGGACCTGAATTTTCCGGTGGAGATCGTGGGGATTGCCACGGTCCGTTCAGCGGAGGGCCTGGCCCTGTCCAGCCGCAACCGCTTCCTGTCGGACGAAGAGCGGGAGGCCGCGCTGGTGCTGTCCCGGGCCCTCCGGCTGCTTGGGGAGCGGGCTGCCGCACGGGAGCCGCTGGATCTTGAGTCAGCCGTCCGTTTGGTGGAGTCCCAGCCCCTGGTGGCGCTGGACTACTTCGACGTGGTGGATCCGGCCACGCTCGAGCCGCTGGCCGAAAACTGCCGCGAAACGCCGTTCCGGGGCGAGGGGCTGGCGCTTATCGCCGCCAAGGTGGGGCCGGTGCGGCTGATCGACAACGCGCCGCTGAGTTCATGACCGGCCTTTGTTATAGTCCCGGGACGTCCCGGTTGGTCATCAGCTGTTCCAGGAGCGCCCGTTCGGGCCGGCCCGGGTTTTTGGCGACGCAGCGGCGGAGCCTCGCACGGGAGAGCTCTTCGGCGGGTTCATTGCTGCGGAGGATCTCGTCGATGATTTCCTGGGCTTGCCAGCGGAGGGACTGGATGGCGAACTCGCGGATTTCGGCAGGCGTGTCACCGGCCATCCAAGGGTCGGGGTCCGAAGGTACGCTTTGGAACAACCGCTCTGCTGACATCGGGGCCTCCTTGCACCAATCCGAAGCGGCCGGTTTATGGCCTCCACGGTGTCCTAAGCACTGCGCATAGGAAAAACATTACAGCGGGAAAGACCGGTCTGTCTTCCCCGCGATAGACTGAAAGTGCGATGAATCCTGAGTCAGAGTTTTCAGCGTCCCCCGTGTCTCCTCCGGCGGTGGCGGCAATGACTCCTGCCGGTTCTGCGGAACGCATCATGGCGGTCGCATACGAGCTTTTTTCGCGGCGCGGTGTCCGCGACGTCGGCGTCAACGAACTGATCGAACGGTCCGGAGTGGCCAAGGCAACCTTTTACCGGCACTTCCCCTCGAAGGACTCATTGGTTCTGGCATTCCTTGAGCAGCGTGACAAGCAGTGGACCGTCAACGCGATTGTTTCGGAGGCCCGGCGCCGCGGAAACACCCCTGCTGAACAGTTGCTGGCCATCTTCGACGTCTTTGGTGATTGGTTCCTCCGGGAGGACTTCGAAGCCTGTTCCTTCATCAACATCCTGCTGGAGATGGGGCCCGCCCACCCGCTGGGGCAGGCGAGCATTGATTACCTGGCCAAAATCAGGGGACATGTGCAGGTCCTGGCGGAAGAAGCAGGACTGGTGCGCCCCGAGGAGTTCGCCCGTTCATGGCACATCCTCATGAAGGGGTCCATCATCTCCGCTACTGAAGGCGACATGCAGGCCAACAGGCGTGCGCAGCAGATGGCTGGCTGGCTGATCGAGCACCACCAGCCGTAGTTCCTGACTCACTGTCCACGTCCCGCGCTGGACATGTCCTCAGCCGTCGTTGAGTGTCCTCGGGCGTGGTCAGGTCTGGAGCAGGGCCCACCCGCTCAGGGCCCAGTCCTTGTCCGGGTCCTGCGGGAGGACGAACGGCATGGCATAAAAGTCGTTCCACACGGGCTCATCCCATATGGGGGAGTCGGGCGGGATGTCGTCAGGGTCGATGAGGTTTTCGCCTGCTGGTTCTTCGCAGGGTGGCTCGAAGTAGGGCGGGGCCGAATCCAGCCATTCCTGTGGTGGCCACCCGTCGGCGGTTGAGGGGTCCGGCTCGCCTGCTTCTTGGGGATGCCGCAGGGCACTCCGCGACTGATCCTGCAGCTTGTCGGGCCCGATGGGTGGTTCCCAGTCAGGTTGTTCGCTTTGATATTTGCGGCCGGTGGGTGAGGTCCAGCCGGGCGGCTCTTTTTTGGTGGCCGGTGTGGGGGTCCAGGCGCTGTTGTGCTTGAGCCGGTGGTGCTTGGGGCAGAGCTGTGCCAGGTTGCTGATTCCGGTGGTTCCGCCGTGCTGCCATGCTGTGAGGTGGTCTGCTTCGTTGTCCAGGGTGTGGTTGTTGCAGCCGGGGAAGGTGCATCTGCCATCTCTGAGGCGGAGTGCCTGTTTCATGGCTTTCGTGAGCCGGTAGCTGGTGCGGCCGATCTCCAAAGGCGTTCCGTCCCGCGGGTCCACCAGGACCCGGTAGAAGGAGGTTGCCCCGTCCGCGACCAGTTCCCGTGCCATCGAGGCCGGGATGGGCCCGTGGCCATCGAGCATGGCCGGTTCATCGGTGAGGCCAAGTAGGGCGAACACCGGGACGGTGATCAGCACGTCCGTCCGAGGGGCCGGTACTTTTCCGGCGAGGGGGCCAGCGGGTGCTGT